>CAZBFW010000236.1:0-6485 GCA_964491135.1 uncultured Phycisphaeraceae bacterium
ATAATGAGCGGTGACTGGAGTTCAGACGTGTGCTCTTCCGATCTCGCCTCGATGCAACGTCGGGCGAAGTTCGCGAGGCTGGTGCCGATGCGGCAGACCGCGTTGCGTGTGCCGTCCGGGTCCTGCTCGAAATAACGCCGCAGGGTGGTCGTCGGCGCATCCTCGCCGGACAGCTTGGGCGGTCCTTGTCGACCCTGCGGAGGGCGGACAAGGTGTCGCAACGTCGTCCAGGCGTTGAAGACGGTGGTGGTCAGCCAGACGCGGCCTCCCAGGCGGGATTTCAGCGCCGCCAGGAGATCCAGTTGGCGGGCGAACTCCGGCTCGTTGCCCTGCAGAATCGGCAGCGCGCGCAGGTCGGCCGGCCTCTCGATCGGCTTCGCGCAGGGGTAGGGGTTGTCGTTCATGACCTTCAGGAAGTCGAGGTCAAAAGACTGCTGGTGGACGATATGGGCCTCCACCGCCGCGGGGCCACAAACCCGGTCCGGCGCGAAGTGGCACCAGAAGGACACCGGCGGGTGATCCGGGTGTTGCCCGGCCAGCACCGCCTGGATTCGCTCGATATGGTCCACAGGACGCCTCCGCGAAGCCTGACGTCCGCCGCCCGGGTCATTCGACCGAGAGCGTGGGCGGTGTTTCCTCCCGCGCCACGCGAACGCTGATCTGACCGGCCGCCGCCCGCACCACGTTCAGGATGGAATCGCGCAACTCCGCCTGAGCCGTGGTGAAGCAGTTCTGGGGCGTTCCCTCGTCCGCAAACACGCGAATCCCGGCATTCAGCGGGATGCCCCCGAGGAATGGCACCTGCATCTCTTCCGCCGCCCGGCGGGCTCCGCCGTGGTCGAAAATGTCGTCCCGCTTTCCGCAGTGCGGGCAGACGTAGTAGCTCATGTTCTCCACGATCCCCAGGCACGGAACCTTCAGCGTCGCATACATCCTGATGGCCCGGCGGGCGTCGGCCAGGGCCAGATCCTGCGGGGTGCAGACCACCACGGCGCCCGTCATCGGAATGGATTGCGAGAGGGTCAACGGCACGTCCCCCGTGCCGGGCGGCAGGTCCACAACCAGGTAGTCCAGTTCGCCCCACTCCGCGTTCCCCAGAAACTGCTGAACGGTGTTGTGCACCATGGGACCGCGCCAGATGACCGCCTGTTGCGGATCCACGAAGAAACCAATACTGATCAGCCTGACGCCGAGCGCCTCGACAGGCACGATCCTGCCGTCGCTTCTGACCTGAGGTTGGGCACCGGGCACGCCCATAATGGTCGGGATGGACGGTCCGTAGACATCCGCGTCCAGCAACCCGACGCGGGCCCCCTCCCGCTGAAGTCCGATCGCCAGCAGCGCCGCCACCGTGCTCTTGCCCACGCCGCCTTTGCCGGCACCCACCGCGATGGTGTTCCTGACCCCGAGCATCTGCACCGCGCTGCGGGCGTGGCTACGGACCCGAGCGCTGAAGGTGACTGACACGTCCCGGACGCCCGGCACACGCCGGACCGCCGCCTCCACGTCGCCCCGAATCCGGTCCTTCATCGGGCAGGCGGGCGTGGTCAATTCGACCTCCACCGTGACCTTCCCGTCCTCGATGGCCACCCCCTTAACCATGTTGAGCTTGACGATGTCCTCGTGAAGCTCCGGATCCTGGACGGTGCGCAACTGCTCGCGGATCGTATCTTGGTTTGGCTGGTGCATTCCACATCTCCTTCGGGTACAGAAATACGCCCGGGGGAGGGACGAAACGCCCGTCCGGAGCCTGTCGGTTGCGTTAATATAGAACCGCCGAAGTGCTATTTCCACCCCTTTGTGGTTCTGACGGCGGTGGCTTGAGCAGGCGGGGGTCGGGCGTGGTATGATTTCGTGACGGGCTGGCGTGGGAGAGGTCAGGCGTGCCGGCAGGCAGTCTCGAGACAAACCGGACGGTGAAGGCGGAACGGCATTCGCCACAGGCGTCGCGCAAGCTCGTGGTCGGGGTGGTGGCATTGGCCGTCCTGCTCTCGGCGATGGGCATGGTGCTGGCCCTGCAGCAGTCTCAGCTTTTGGTCGCCGGGCGGGTCGCCGAGCTTCGGCCGGAGGCCTATCGCCGGGTTTCCAGCGTGAACCGCGCGGCGGCCTCGGAAATCGAGCGAACGTTTGCTGACATCGGGGTGCACGGGTGCCGCGCCACAACGCGTCCCGCATCGGAAAGCAAGTCGTCCGAGGACGAACCGTTGGCGCCTCCCCGTGCATCCTGGTTACGAGAGCTTCTCGTCTGGGATGGAGATCGTCTGCACCCCTGTGCCATCGGGCCGTTTCAGCCGCTTTCAGAGACGGACGTGGGCCGACTCGAGCCGGATCTGCGATCGCGGCTTGACCTGATCCTGGACGACGCCCGCGAGGGAGGGGCGCTGGCGCTCCAGTCCTACCTCCACAGCCCCCCGGACGGCAAACGGGTGCTCGTCGTCTACGGCCCGGTTCGCCCGGGCGGCGGCGAGTTGAACGTCGCGGTCGCCATCGTGGACCTGGACTTTGCCCGTCGCGACCTGGTGGACCGGCTGGTGGGCACGGGGGGCGATCTGACGGTCGCGTCCGCGGCGGCACGGTTGCCGGAGTCCGGCGCCGCGTCGGCGATCTGGTCAGAGTCGCTGGGGCCTCTGTTCCCGTTCTGGTCGGTAGAGCCGTCCAGCCGTTTCCTGCTGGAGCAGGAGCGCGTCGGGCTGCGGCAGACTCTGTTATATGCCGGTGTGACCATCCTCGGCCTGGTGGCGCTGCTGCTGGCGATCCGGGCCATGAACCGGGTCGTCCAGCATGAGATATCGCTCTCACGCATGAAGGCCAATTTCGTCGCGGACGTTTCTCACGAGCTCAAGACGCCGCTGGCCCTGATCCGCATGTTTGCGGAGACGCTGCTCAGCGGCCGCGTGCAATCAGAGGACAAGGCCCGCGAGTACTACGATATCATCACCCGCGAAAGCACGCGGCTCACCCATCTGATCGACAACATCCTGGACTTCTCCCGCATCGACGCCGGACGCAAGCACTACCGCCGCGAACTCGTTGACGTGGGACGGGTGGTCCGTGAAACGTACGATGCCTACCGCCATGAGCTGGACTACCACGGGTTCGAACACCATTGCACGATTGCGGAAGACCTGCCGGGAATCCACGGCGACGACGACGCGATCGGACAGGTCGTCCTGAACCTGATCAGCAACGCCATCAAGTACAGCGGAGACGAGAAGCACCTGCACGTGGACGTTGTGCCGGAGACCCGCCGAGACCGCCACGGCGTGCTGATCTGCGTGCGGGACCGCGGCATCGGCATCCGTCCGGAGGACCGCGCGCACCTGTTCGACGGGTTCTACCGGGCCGCCGATGAGCGGGTGCGACGGAGCCGAGGGACGGGCCTGGGCCTGACCGTATGCAAGAAGATCGTGGAGGCCCACGGCGGGTGCATCGACGTGGAATCGCGACTGGTCAAAGGCAGCGAGTTTCGGGTATTCTTACCGGAAGATCACGATACCTCCGAACAGAAGGAATGACGCGGATGGCCAGAATCCTGATCGCAGAAGACGAACCGGACATGCTCATGGGCCTGCGGGACAACCTGCAGTTCGAGGGCTACGACGTTATTGAGGCGACGGACGGCGAGCAGGCCGTCGAAGTGGTCAAACGCGACCGCCCCGACCTGGTCCTCCTGGACGTCATGATGCCCAAGCTCGACGGTATCACCGTCTGCCGCAAGCTCCGGGATGCGGGTTTCTCCGTGCCCATCCTCATGCTGACGGCCAAAAGCCAGGAGATCGACGTGGTCCGTGGCCTGGAGGCCGGAGCGGACGACTACATCATCAAGCCCTTCGGCGTCCGTGAACTGCTCGCCCGGATCAAGGTGGCGTTGCGGCACGGAGGAACCGCTCCCGGCATCTCCAAGGTCATGCGGATCGGCGAAGCAGAGGTGGACCTGATCAAGGGCACCGTGGTCCGGGGCGCGGAGTCGTTCAAGCTCGGCCACTTTGAGATCCAGATTCTCAAAATGCTCATCGAGAACGCCGAACAGCCCGTGGACCGAAACAAGATGCTCGATGAGATCTGGGGCCTGGCCGCCTATCCCACCAACCGCACCGTGGACAACCACATCGTTTCCCTGCGGCGCAAGATCGAGCCGGACGCCAGAAACCCGCGACACATCCTGACGGTACACAGCATCGGGTACAAATTCGTGCCGTGACGAGGAGACGGTCGAGGGGCCGCGGGCGGCCGAAACGTCCGGGAACGGGTTGAATGCGGGCTGCCGCATCGCCATTCGTGCCGAGCTACGCCCGGCGGCTCAAACAGAAACGGAGCGCACCTTCTTCCTCACCTGCGCCCGCGGAGACGAACCCCAGCTTGTTCAGCACGCAAATGGACTGCGGCAGATGCGCAAACGTGTCCGCCGTCACCCTCTGCACGGCCGGGTGCGACCACGCCCACTCAAGAAGGCGCCTCATGGCTTCCGTGGCATAGCCGTTTCCCTGGAACGGTTCGAGCACTGAGTACCCGATGACGACCGTCCCGTCCGCACTCGGCGGCCCGCAGAAGCCTCCGCCGCCGACCAGCGCGCGCGGCTCCGCCGCCACGTTCCGGACGAAGTACCAGTTCCACCATCCGCACTGCTCCGGCCGCTCGCACAGCGTGTCGGCCCAGAAGTCCAGCACGTCCAGCGTCAACGGCGGCGGCCACTCCTGCGGGATCGCCGCTTCGAGCAGGCGGCCCAGCTCAACGCGGTCGCAGGCGGCGTCCGCCCGGGCCAGCATGGCGTCTGCGGCGACCAGCTCCAGCCGTGCCGTACACAGGCGTCCGCGGACCGACTCGGTCATGCTCGTCTCCCGGGCGGGCCAACGCCCTCGCGGGCCTGCCGCGCATCTGCACCATGCCGTCAGACCGCCACTGTGGAAACCGCCTCACCGCATCCACGGTGCGTCGTGGAGATGTCTCTGGAGGCATGTGGACCGACGGTCCGCGACCGGACACCAAGCCCCGCGCGCAAACCTGCCCGTTTCGGACCCGGCGCCCCTTGGCTCACGCCATCACGATCTTGTCGCGTCCCCGTTTCACGTTCCGGGTGGCGTTGCGGGTGTCCACCACCAGCTTCGCATTGCGAACGATCATCTTGTAGTCGTAGCAGCTGTGATCGGTGGAAATCAGCACGCAGTCGTACTTGCGAAGCATGGTCGCCGACAGCGGCTTGCTGCGCATGCCCAGGTTGTGCTCGCGCTGCTTGTGCGTGGCCGGGATGTACGGGTCGTTGTAGTCCACCCTTGCGCCGTGCTGCTTCAGCAGCTCGATCAGGGCGATGGACGGCGATTCCCGCAGATCGTCGATGTCCTTCTTGTACGCCAGACCCAGCACCACCACTCTTGAGCCGTTGAGGCTCTTGCGCACGCGGTTGAGACCTTCCGTCACTTTGCCCACCACGTACTCCGGCATGGACGTGTTGATCTCGCCGGCCAGCTCGATGAAGCGCGTGGGGCTGTCAAACTCCCGCGCCTTCCAGGTCAGGTAGAACGGGTCGATCGGAATGCAGTGCCCGCCCAGCCCCGGGCCGGGATAGAACGGCTGGAAGCCGAACGGCTTGGTGCTGGCCGCCTCGATCACCTCCCACACATTGATGCCCATTCGGTTGAACAGCACCTTGAGCTCGTTGATCATGGCGATGTTCACGCACCGGTACACGTTCTCCAGAATCTTGGCCGACTCCGCCACCTCGCAGGTGGAGACGGAGACCGCCTTGGCGATGGCCGCCCCGTACAGCGCCGCGGACAGCCGCCGGCTCTTGGGCCCCAGGCCGCCGACCACCTTGGGAATGGTCTCGGTGGTGTAGTCCTTGCGGCCGGGGTCCTCGCGTTCCGGGGAAAAGGCGAGGAAGAAGTCGCGCTCGGCCTTGAGGCCGGTGCGCTCCAGGATGGGCTTGCACACCTCGCGGGTCGTGCCGGGATAGGTGGTGCTTTCCAGCACGATCAGTTGCCCTTTCCGCAGGACGCCGGCCAGCATGTCCGTCGTGCTCACCACGTACGTCATGTCGGGCTCGCGCATTTTGGTCAGCGGAGTGGGCACGCAGATCAGGATGGCGTCGGCCTTCTTCAGCTCGTTCGGATCGGTCGTGGCCCGGAACTGCTTCTTCTTCACCACCTCCGAGATCGTCTCGGACGGGATATGCTTGATGTAGCTCTTGCCCGCGTTCAGGGCCCGAACCTTCTTGACGTCAATGTCATACCCAAGGCACTTGAACCCCGCGGCGCAGAACGTGCGCACCAGCGGTAGCCCCACGTAGCCCATGCCCACCACGCCCACCAGGGCTTTTCGCTTCTCGATCTTCCGAAGCAGTTCCTTGTCGATCACAGTGTTTACTCCTCAACTCCTGCGTCCGGGGCCGCGACGGGCGGCCCCGGCGGGCCGGCATGATAGGTTATCGGCAGAACGCTCCGCAAGCCCCCGGGGTATCCGGCTGACCGCCGCGGCAGGGGCGACAGGGC
>CAZBFW010000237.1:0-6485 GCA_964491135.1 uncultured Phycisphaeraceae bacterium
CCTCCAGGGATTGCAGGCCGCCCTGCTCACCGCGGGAAACGACCCCCGCCTCATCGAAGAGTACGGCCTGCTTCTCGTCCGCACCGGCCAGCACGAGCGAGCGGTCAGCGTGCTCGAGCCGATGTATGCTCGCTCACCGGACAACATGTCCCGCCTGAGCGTCCGGACCCTCGCCTCCGCGTATCTCTCACTCGGCCGACCGCATCAGGCGAAGAACCTGTTGGCCCGCCTCGTGGAAGAGCACCCCAACGACCCGCACGACTGGACCATCCTCGCCCGGGCCGCCATGGTCTGCAACGATTGGGCCACCGCGCGCCATTGCGCCGAGACCCTCGTCGGACTCGCGCCGGACGACCCGGACACCCAATTCCTGATGGGCTACGTCTGCTGGAAGCTCAATGACCCCCAACGGGCCAAGGCCGCGATGCGAGCCGTCCTGATCGCCAACCCATCCGACGCCATGGCGCACTGCATCCTCGGCGACCTGTACCGCCAAAGCGACGATCTTCCCAACGCCCAACGCCATTTTCAGTACGCCATCCAGTCCGACCCCACCTGCGAGTGGGCCCGCAACGCCCTGGCCGAACTGAGAGCATCCTGAAAACGCGTCGGCCGCGCCCGGCCGCCGCCTACGGCAGCGTAATCACCGCAATCACCCCCCCGTCATTGTCCGCCCCCGCGCCGGATACCACGCCACTGTCCGTAACGATCTGGATCACCACCTGCCGGCTTGGAGTCGCCATCTCCCCGAGAATCTCCGCAACCGCAACGGTCACGGTGTTGCCCGCCTGTGTTGCGGTATAGCGGGCACGGCGGTAGTCACCCGTCAGGTAGTCAAAACCCTCGCCGGAATCCTCGTAGAGCCATCCTTCCGCCTGCCCGCTGCCATCCAGGCTTATGACAAGCGTCAGCGGATCCAGCGGCGCCTCGTTCGTGAACTCCATCACAGGGCCGAGCGGCACGATCGCCCCGCCGCGCACCCGCACGTCCGGCTGGTTCACATCCGTAGCACTGTTCTCGCCCACAAGCGAGATCGTACGCCAGATGCCGCCGGGAACCTGCGGCGTCGGCGCACTGCCCGGGTTCTCCGAGACATTCGGAACCACCAGCACGTCCGCACCCAGCAGAAACGCAACATCCTCTTCACGCAGGCTGGCATCCGCCGGATCGGCGAAGAACACCGGCCGGGCGACCGGCAGCCCCGTCCGCGACGCCTCCTCGAACAACGTATAGATATACGGCAAGAGCCGATACCGACGCTCAATCGCCGTCTTGCACGTGGCCTCCACCGCCGGGCCGAACGACCACGGCTCCTGATCCACGCCGGACCCGTCGTAGTGCCCCCGACAGAACGGCATGAACACACCCATGCCCATCCAGCGGGCGAACAAATCGCCCCAGGCGTCCCCGCCGTATCCGCCCAGGTCGGGACCGGAGAACGGCTGGCCGGACAGCCCGATGTTCAACACCATCGGCGTCGAGTGGTACAGGTGGTCCCAATTCGCGATGTTGTCCCCCGTCCACATGGCCGCGTACCGGTGCCCACCCACGAAGCTCGCCCGCGACAGCACAAACGGCCGCTTGTCCGGCTTCGCCGCCAGAATGCCATCCCGTGACGCCTGCGACATCAGCATCCCGTACACGTTGTGATACTGGTAGTGCGGGCCCGCCCACAGACCACCGCCACCGCGATGCCAGCAATCCAGCGGCATGGAATGGTTCGGACCGTCAAAAATCCCCGGCTCGTTCATGTCGTTCCACACGCCGTCGATGCCCTGCGCCATGAACGACCCATACAACCCGGCCCACCAGGTGCGCGTCTGCGGCCGCGTGTAATCCGGGAAATAGCACGCCCCCGGCCACACTTCGCCCGTATACCAGCCGCCCGAGGCCTTGTAGATCCAGTGGTCGCCCGCCGAGCCCTGATCGCTCACAAAGTACCCGGACTCCACCTTGACGCCGGGATCAATCATCCACGTCGTATGGAACCCCATCGCGTGCAGGTCGTTATTCAGCGTCAGCGGATTGGGAAAGCCGGACGGGTCGAACGTGAAGATCCGGTACCCGTTCATGTAGTCGATGTCGAACCAGATCACGTCGCACGGAATATCGCGGCTGCGAAATTCGTTCGCGATCCAGCGGGCGTAGCTCTCCGGCGCGTACGAATACCGGCTCTGGTGGTACCCCAGCGACCACAGGGGCGGCAACTCCATCCGCCCGATGAAATCCGTCAGCCGAACCAGCACCTGCTGCGGCGAATCGCCTTCAAAAAGATAAACCGGAAACGCCGGCCCCTCCGCCGCAAACAGAATGTCCATTGACAGGTCCATCATGCAGCGGAACGTGGTGTCGGCCAGCACGCCGAAGGCCGTCCCGTCCGGCCGCACCGCCAGCACCCACGGGTGTGACTGGTACAGGCTGTCATTCCACGGCCCGTATCCGTACGCATCCGTATTCCACGCCTCCGTCGTGTGCCCGCTCCGCAGCAGCTTGCCGCAGATCTCGCCGGTTCCGTACAGGTCGATGTCATCGTCGATCGGAATCCAGACCACGTGCCGCCCGCCGGACGCGAAGAACTGCGGCTGGATCGCCCACGGCGGCGCCGCCGCGCCGTACACCACCGGCTCCGTCTCCATCGACATGGACGGCGGAAGACTCGCCGGCGTCACGCCGCCCGGATAGAACCGCGTGGCGTCCGTGCCAAGGTCTTCCGCCACCACCGGCTCCGGCACGATGGCCGCACCAAACGCCGCCTGGAAATAAGCGTAATCAGCCAGGTCCACGTCGGTGTCGGTATCGAAATCCGCATCTGCGCAGCCGGCCACCCCCGGGCCGTTCATGCACCCCAGGAACATGACAAAATCGTCCACGTCCACGTCGCAGTCGCGATCCAGATCAATCGCGGAACACCCGACGCGAATCGAGCTGACGGCCACCTGCACGTATTCACTCGCTTCCAGGTTCCCGTCGTGATCCGTCGAGGCCGGCACCTGCAGGGCGTATCGCAGCGCACCGCCGTCCGGCGAGTCGTACGGCCCCAGGGCAAGATAGACGCTGCCGGGCATCGAGCCGAGCTCGGCCACCAGGTCGATCGTGCCTTCCATCCAGGTGCCCGTGGCCACCTCGCCCGCGCCGGCCGCGTCGAACCAGCCGATCCAGCCGCTGTCCACCTCGTTCCCGATGTACGCCGACCAGCCGGCCACCTGCCCGCTCTTCGCCCACGGGGCGCTCCGCATCGATCCCGGACTGCCCGCGACGAAGATGAAATGATCGTTCCCGTCGCGAGCCCCGGGCGCCGCAACGTACAGCACGCTCCCCCGCACGCCCGCGTAGAGCTGCCTTCCGTTGTTCTCGGCCACCTGCACGGCTTTGTCGTCGAGCTGCCCGTCGATGATCCACCGCTCGCCGCCGACGGCAAACGCGTGCCAGTCCGCCCGCTCGTGATCGTCCCACGTGCCCGACCCGTTATTGAACACAACGTCAAGCTGCGTCGCCTGGGCCGCGACGGTAACGGTCGCCTCCCACACGGAGAGGGCGCCGTTCCAGCTCATCGCCACGTCGGACATCACCGGGTTCCACTTGTTGAACCCGTAGTGCAGATAGACTTGCGACGCCCCCTGCAGCACCCGCCCCGCCGGATCGTACTGCACGACCACCGGCTCACCCGCCACCACCGGATACGGACTCACCCGCACGGTGCCCCCCGCCGCCACCGGACCGGCCACCCCAAGCAAGCCAACCATCAGGACAGGAATCGCCCACCCCCACCGGCGTGCTATGGCCACCCGAGCTTCTCCCGCCCCGCGCAGATTCTCAAAAACGCTTTGGCCCACGTTCTTTCTCCTCCGTCGCTTCGTCGTCCCGGCCGCGCCGGAATCGCTTTGTCGCCTGGTCTCCCCTTCACTTCGTGCCTCCGTCCCTCCGTCCCTTCATCACTGCTTTTTGCTTTTTGTTTTTTGCTTTCTGTTTTCTGTCTTCCCCTATTCTACCAACTGCCCACCCCCCCTCCAAAACCCCCGCCCTTGGCCCCTCGGCCCTTGCCTGCGCCCGGCCCGCCCCCGACAATCTGGCCACTGCCGCCCGGAGGACCGGACGATGCGGAGGGCGTGGAACATTGTGGGACGATTCGGTGTGTTGCTGCTGGCCGTCGGGGTTGCCGGTTGCGACGCGGACGTGGGGACGGTGACGACGATGCCTGCGGGAGAGCCCGACTACGCGAACGAATACGACCGCCGGCGCGGCCCGATGCTCGCGGCGCGCGAGGCGGATTGGCGAAACGGGGCAATCGTGTACCAGGTGATCGTCGACCGGTTCGCCCCGCCGGCCGATCTGGAAGCCAAGCGGCATCTGTACCCGCCGCCCAAGCGGCTGCGCCCGTGGTCGGAGTCGCCGAAGCGCGGCACGTTCCTGCCCGAACAGCAGGTCTGGACGCAGGAGATCGACTTCTGGGGCGGCGACCTGGAGAGCCTGCGCGGCAAGCTGGCTTACGTAGCCGAGCTGGGCGCGGACGTGCTGTACCTGAACCCCATCCACCACGCGTACACGAACCACAAGTACGACGCACTGGATTACTTCGCCGTGTCGCCGGAATACGGCACGCGCGACGACGTAAAAGCCCTGGCCGACGCCTGCCACGAGCGCGGCCTGAAGCTCGTGCTGGACGGCGTGTTCAACCACATGGGGCGGCAGTCCGCGTGGTTCCAGGAGGCCCTGGCCGACCCGCAGAGCCCCAAGCGTGACTGGTTCTTCATCGACAAGCGGTACAAGCACGGATACCGGGCCTGGGCCGACGTGCCGAATCTGCCGGAGCTCCGCCTGGAGAATCCGGCCGTGCGGGCCCGGATCTTCGGCGATCCCGATTCCGTCGTGCAGGGCTATCTGCGCGACGGCGTGGACGGCTGGCGGCTGGACGTCGCATATGACATCGGCTATGCCTTTCTGAGCGAGTTGACGGAGGCCGCCCACCGCGCCCGGCCGGGCTCGCTGGTCGTCGGCGAGATCTGGAACTATCCCCAGGAGTGGAGTCCGGCCGTCGACGCGGTGATGAACTTCCACGCCCGCGGCATCATTCTGAACCTGGTGCAGGGCCACCTGTCCGGCCCCGCGGCGGGCCGGCTGTGTGAGACCATGATCGCCGACGCCGGGCTGGACCCGATGCTCGAGGCGTGGCTCGTGCTGGACAACCACGACGTGCCGCGGCTCAAGACGGTGCTGCCGCAGCCGTGGCAGCAGCGGATGGCCCAGGTGCTCCAGTTCACACTGCCCGGCTCGCCGAACCTCTACTACGGCGTGGAAGTCGGGATGGAGGGCAAGCTGGACCCGGAGATGCGCGGCCCGATGCGGTGGGACCTGGTGCGTGATGACAACCCGGACCTGCAGTGGATGCGCCGGCTCATCGGGCTGCGTCGGAGCAGCCGGGCGTTGCGGATCGGCGACTTCGGCCGGCTGGAGTCGGAGGTGCTTCTGGCCTTTCAGCGGTCGACGGATCGGATCGGCGAACTCGTCATTGTGGTCGCCAATTCGACGGCCAAGCCCGAGACTGAGGTTCTGCCCGTCCGCGACTCGAAGCTCATGAACTTCGCCAAGGTGCGCGATGCCTTGAGCGACGTGCAGGCCCAAACGGAATCGGGCCTCCTCCGCGTCACCGTCCCCGCACATACGATCTGCGTCTTCCGCCCGGTCATGACCGACGGCGGCGATTACTCCCCCTACAAGCGCGTGCAATGAACAGGCGGATGTCGAGCATGCCACGGCCATCGAGCCGCGCGCGGCGCGTCCCAACGCGGCGGGAACAGTCGGGTCGCCCTCCATGCAACATAATCGAACAACACCGCCCGCGGCGCACCAACGGAGCCGTGATTCCAGGTCAGAAACCGCATGTCCGCGAGAAGTCCGGCGATGCCGGTGAGTTGCGACAACGCGTCGGCCAGGGAAGCTCGACCTTTGCATTGTCTCGCCGATGCGGGCCTCGAGATCGCGTTCCCGAGAGCGGCATGTCTTTCTTCCCGTATGTGATGTCACAACACCGAGTGCCCCACGCGCATACAATGCCGTGACGGTGGTGGGCAAGAGCCTCATATCCATCGGCCGGTACGGGGCGCAGGACGCTCGTTTGCGCGCCCCGGCATTGTGGATGATGATGTTCCTCGAAGAGCCGCCGCGTCGTTTTTCCTGACTATACGGTCTTTCCGGGCCCGGGCACGTCGCGGGTTTTGAAGGACCCCGATGCTGCGCATCATCCCACCCCAGAGAAGTGCCGGCCTCCCGGAATCTGAACTACTCTTCCCGGACGAGCATTGGAGTGTTGGCGGTGGCCGCCCGGCCGGCAGGATCCACGACATAGACGAAGACGCGGTATGCGCCGGGCGTGGCCGGTGCACGGAAGTTCCCGGTCGGGCCGTCGGCGGAGATGAGGGCGTCCGGGTGGGCCGGCGGGGCCAGTTCGCGGTCGCCGCCGGTCTTGCGGTCGGAGGATTCGGAGCGAA
>CAZBFW010000238.1:0-6485 GCA_964491135.1 uncultured Phycisphaeraceae bacterium
CGCGTTCTACCACGCGCACGGCGACCCCGACGCGCATTAGCTTCATGCCATTCCAGTCAGGGGGCTCTTAAGCTGGTGGGCGGCCGTCTGCATGAATCGGGACCGGCGCTGGTTCAGGTCGGCGATCGCCAGTTTGCTCGTTTCCAGGGCCTCCATGACGTGATGCAGGCGGCGTTCACCTTCGTCCAGGCGTGCTGCAGTCTGCAGCATGAAGAACAGCGTTCCCGCCACGCCGGCGGCCAACACGGAGATGGAAGCCGCCACGTATGCCCCATGCTGATGCAGGTTTGTTCCGGCCATGCTGCTCAAAAATGGATGGTGCGGCCGAATCCAGTCCGACCACTCACCGAGTGCAAGCAGTGCATACAGAAGAACCGCTCAGGCCCCTTGCAGGACGGCATGCCGCCAGCGCAACAGAAGCGATCCGATGGCCATGTGAAAAAGGTAGAAGATGGCCATCGGGTTTTCCACGCCGCCGGTGAACCGCAGGATGAGTGTCAGAATCAGCAGATCCACGCCCACCTGGGCATTGGCGAAGCGCAGCGCCGTCCGCGAAGAGTCGGTGACGAGCTGCTCTTGCAGATGAAACCGCCGCACCAGAGAGTAGGAACAGGCCATCCACACGCAGTTCACGCCCGCCAGCACCACGATCACCAGCGGCAACCCGAGCGGGCGGCTCACGTGCGGAAAGGCAACGTGTTCAATCGCCAGGACGGCAAAGGCGAGTATGACAATTGCCCAGCGCGCCTGGACGAACCAGTGCAGGCGCACAAGGGACACCAGTGCGCCTGTCCGATAGGGCTCTCTTGCCCGCTCGTTCAGCGGGATTGAAATGGGAGCACCTGTAGATGTGGGGCTCACTGAGCGAGACCCTCCGCACCGGCTGTCGCCTGCGGCGAACGTCCAGGCCCACGCCAGTACTGTCAAGGCCCATTCCCCTCAGTCCTGCACTGCGGGCGATACGGACGCGTGTGCCATACGCGAGGCCAGAACCGGATCGGGCACTTCCAGACAGGATTTAACCACACATCCCTCCACCCGACGACCGTTCAGGCGCCCGTGTCCCCTTCCGTGGCTTGGAAGGCGTGGAGTTATTCATCGCCCCCCAAACGACGGAATCTGATACCCCACTTACCGGAAGTGTGGTAGAATAAGAGGTACCATGTCGCCCCAGGAAACCCAGAGCCGACGGCCGCCACGACGGCCCCTTTCCACGCGGGAGTTGGACACCATCCTCGACTTCTTGAGCGATGGGGTCTTCACGGTCGATCGGGAATTCCTGATCACGAGCTTCAACCGGGCGGCGGAGCGGTTGACGGGTTTCAGCGTGGATGAGGCGATCGGGCACCGATGCGACATGGTCCTGCGCAGCACGAACTGCCAGTCCGGCTGTCTCCTGCGTGAGACGATGGAGACGGGAGAGCCTGTCATCGCGCAGGAAGTGACCATCCGGAATCGTCACGGCCAGGAGCGGACGGTTTGCATGTCTGCGTGCGTGCTTCGCAACGATGGGGGTGACATCGTGGGGGGAATCGAGACGTTTCGCGATCTGACCGCGCTGGAAGGCTTGCGTCGCGAGATTCGCGGTCGGCACACTCTGGCGGACATCATCAGCAAGAACCACCGGATGCAGCGTGTGTTCGCCCTGATCCCGGATGTTGCCCTCAGCAATGCGGCCGTCCTGATCCAGGGAGAAACCGGCACGGGGAAGGAGCTGCTGGCCCGCGCCATCCACAATGCCAGTCCGCGATGCGCAGGTCCGTTCATCGAAGTGAACTGCGGTGCGCTTCCGGATACACTGCTGGAATCGGAGTTATTCGGGCACGTGACAGGTGCCTTCACGGACGCTCGCACCGATCGCACGGGTCGATTCGAAATGGCGGACGGCGGCACCTTGTTCCTTGACGAGATCGGTGACACGTCGGCCGCCATGCAGGTGAAGCTGCTGCGGGTGCTCCAGGACGGCACGTTTGTGCCCGTGGGATCGAGCGAAACCAGACACAGCAATGCTCGTGTGATCGCCGCGACGAACCAGGACCTCAAATCCCTTGTTGGAGAGGGCCGATTTCGAGAGGACCTGTATTACCGTGTCAACACGGTGTGCATCCACGTGCCGCCGTTGCGGGAGCGGCGAGAGGACATTCCTTTGCTCGTCGAGCATTTCATGGACCGCTTCAACGTCCAGACGGGCAAGATGGTTCGCCGGGTCTCCGGTGATGCCATGCAGGCCCTGCTGGACTAAGCCTGGCCGGGGAATGACCGTGAGCTGGAACATGCGGTGGAACACGTTTTTGTGCTGGTGAAGGGCGACAGCGTTCGCATCGAACACCTTCCCGAGGAGGTGATCCAAGGAGCCGTCGTCCGCCGGGGTCTGGGTGGGCCCCCGAGCGCTCGGTCGATCCTGGAGGAATCGGAGCGGCGAGCGATCCAGATGGTTTTGGAACGTCTGGCGTGGAACAAAGTTGCAGCCAGCCGCGAACTGGGGGTAAGCCGAACAACTCTTTGGCGAAAGATGCGTAAGCTGGGCATCTCAAACTGACCGCTGCAAGTGAGAAACTTGACGTTTCGCTTTGTGCAATCCGATAAGCATCGGTAAAATAAGACGATAATACTGTACGGACGCAGAACGTTACGTTTAAGGAACTGCGCGTGTCGAACGGTTGCTCATCAGGCATCCTTGTTACCTAATGAAGGAGATGATGTTACAATTGTGGCGAAATTCTGTGGCACGGATCTTGCTCGTTGGCCGATGATGGAACTGACGGAGGTTCACTGTCCGGATGCGTCAAATGCGAAGCGCGTGGCGCGGCGTTTCCGAAACAGGCTGGACGCTATACTGGGCAGCGCTTCAAGCGGGGGCGTAGCACGAGTGGAAAGCGAGAACCGGCTGACCGCCAGCGTGATCCCGGCAGGAAGGGGGTCATGGAGGGTTCCCGGGTGGCAGGGCTGCTGGGCACGCAAGACGGAGGTTTGAGAGGTCAGCGCGGGCGGAGGGGATGGAAGCGCAGAAGGAACGCCCGCCCGCGAACCGACAGAGGTCGTCGGCCCCGGGGCGGGGGGTAGGAGACCTGGCACATGCGCTTTGCAATCCCCTGCGAAGGACGGAACGTTGCAACCGAGTTTCAGAAGGCCTCTCATTTCGCATTTCTTGATGCTAACCCATCAAGCGGGCACGTGCTGAGGGAGGAAATCGTGCACGCACCGGTCTACTGTGGACCGGCACTGTCCCAATGGCTCGCGGACTATGGCACGGATGTGCTCCTGACCCCGGATACGAGCGGCTTCATTCCAGACCGCCTGACATCTCGGGGCATCGGCGTGGTAGTAGGGGGGCGTGGTCACGACGTAAAGGGAGTCGTCGAGAGCTTTCTGGCGGACGCGCTACCCCTGGAACCGGTCTTCGCGTAGCGGAAGCCTAGGACAAAGGCGGCTGGCGGTCAGACCGCAGGCCCGCCCACAGCAAAACCAAGACCGCGGTCAGCGCTGGCGGAGTGGTGATGCCTTGGGGGCGGAGTCGGGCGTGGAAGGCGCTCGGCAAGGCTGAGAGAGGCCCCAGCGCTGAGTGGGTTCTGTACCCGGAACCCGCAAGCGGACCCGGGGTTGTGGAACAGGGCACGGCCGGCAGACGCGCCGGTCGTGCCCAGTTTGTACGCGGATTCGGGGGGGGAAGCTGACGCCTCGTAAGATCTCAGCGAGGAACATCCCGGCGTATATCCACCCAGCGAGATTGAGTTGGTTAGGAGAGGGGGTTATAAGGCCGGAGACAGGCCAGGGCGGTTCCTTGGCCGGCCGTCTGCCCCGTTGGGCGAGTCACGAGGTCTGAATGGGCAAGGAGCAGCGAACAATGACCCGAAGAATCGCGATTTTTTGGCCGGCGGACTACCGTTCGAAGCCAAACGAGCAGGCTCTGCCGGGCATGCGGTCGGCTACGGCTCAGCTTGAGGCGGCCCTTGGCCGGCTGGGCCGGTCGTTCTACCGGGTCGAGGGGTATCTGACCCGGCCGCACGAGGCCATTGAGAAGCTTGGCCCTATCGATGATCCGATGATCGGGGTTTACGTCCACTGGGTTTACGGTCCCCACACGACAGACGGCGTGGTCGGAAAGGAGAACCCGCTGTTGCTGGCCCGTAACTTCTCCGGGCAGTGGCCGGGATTGGTGGGCCTGCTGTACACGGGCGCGTGTCTGGAGAGTGTCGGTCGTAAATTCTCGCGCGTCTGGACGGATGCGGACGACTGGACGAAGGACGATGCGTTCATGGGGCGTCTGGATGAGTGGTGTGCGACCGGACGGATCGGATATGCGGAGGATGAGATTTCATATGCCGCGTCTGTATCCCCGGCTGCGGTGAAGCTGGCCTCGGCAGTGGCGGGGGGGATCCGTCGTCGGCGGGCCCTGGTGCTGATGCTGGGCGACACGTCGATGGGTATGATTAACGGGTACTTCGGGCCGCGGCTGCTGAACCCGATCGGCTTCACTGAGCACAAGGTGGACCAGGCCTGGATCATCGCCCGGGGCCGGGACATTGCCCAGAAGCGGATCGACGATGCGTTTGCCTTCGTAAAGGACAAGGGCGTCACCTTCCACTACCGGCAGCAGGGGGCGGAGGATTTCGACGAGAAGGCAACGAAGGAACAGCTTCGCGACTACCTGACCGTGCTGGATATGGCGCGAGAGTTCAAGGCGGACTGTATCGGGTGGCAGTACCAGCTCGGCCTGCTGCCGCTGCGGCCGCCGAGCGACTTCGCAGAGGGGTTGCTGAACTCGACGTGTCGGCCGGAAGGCGACGGCGACACGATCGTGGACAGCACCGAGGGCGACCAGGGCAACGTGGTGCCGATGGAGCTTCTGAAGCGGCTGTTGAAGGCGAAAGGCCTGCACCAGGGCGTCATGTTCCACGACGTGCGATGGGGGGGCGAGCACGACGGCCGGTTCGTCTGGGTGCTGCTGAACTCCGGAAGCTGCAGCGCCTATGCGTTCAACCACGACGCCAATACACTGAACGGCGTACACAGCTACCGCCAGCCGGCGGGCTATTTCCCCGTGGCGGGCGGAACTTTCACCGGCGAAAGCCTTCCCGGCCCGATCACCTGGGCACGGGCATGGATCCGCAATACGGCCAGTCCCGGCGTCGCCCGTGCGAACCCGGAGCTATGGATGGACATTGGCCGGGGCGAAGTGGTGAAACTGCCGGAGTCCAAGCGTGACGCCTGGTGGGGGGGTACGACGCGGGAGTGGCCGTTCATGGCGGCGTTTCTGGGCATCAAGCGCGATACGCTGATGGCCCATTACATGAGCAACCATATTGCCGTGGCGTACGGGGACATTTTTGAGGAGATGGTGGCGCTGTCGCAGATGCTGGGATTCAAGGTGCGAGTGCTTGGAAAGGGGAGTCTGCGTTGAAGGACCATGAATCGAAGGGGCAGCAGCGATCGCACGATTGGCAAGGGGCACGCCGGAGAAAGACAGATCGCGTAATGGCCTGGACGAAAGGACATTGCGAGGATCTATAGAGACGGTTCTTCGGTCTGGCGATTGGGTGCATGTACGGGCAGCCTTCGCCACACGGGTTTGTTTCGACTGCGACGAGCGAGCGGATTCACGGGAAGCTTGGAGGCGTGCGAGGACATCGATGCCAAGACTGGACACAACCCTTCATATCGACATGTATCGTGCGGCCAAGAAGAGGCGCACGCTTCCAAGCAGGATCAAGCAAGCACTCAAGATCCTGTTGGGGAGGGACGACCTGTACGGGATGGAGTGGGGCGATCCTGACACCCGCGGCCCGCTGACTTACATTCGAGATCGTTTTCTCCTGCCGTACGTGACTGACGAGGCGACCGTGGTGGAGATCGGTCCCGGCGGCGGACGGTGGACGCGCTATATGCTCGGTGTGAGGAGACTGTACGCCGTCGAGTTCCACGAGGAGCTTCTGACCGAGTTGAGATCCAGGTTCCGCCGCGCGAACCTGGCGTTTGTGAGGAACAACGGAACCGATTTTCCGGGCATCGCGAATCATTCCGTGGATTTCATCTTCTCGTTTGACACCTTTGTGCATCTCGATGTTGACATCATCGAGGAGTACCTTGAGAACATGAAATCGCTTGTGACGCCCGCGTCCAATATCGTGATCCACTACTCGGACAAGTCCAAGCCAATGGCCCAGCGCAATAGCGGCTTTTCGCAGAACGACCCTGAAACCATGAGGCGGCTGGTTTCGTCTCACGGGTATTTCATCTACGAGGAGGATGTCAAGACTCTGTGCCACAGTGCCGTGATTCGCTTCGGGACTCGAGAGGCTGACGTGCCACAGCGAACTGCAGGAGACGCGCACGTGCCTTGCAGTTGACAGGCGGGCTCACGTGAACGCATCTCTTTACGGAAGGGCCTCTCTGATGCGGTTCCGCCTCGCCGACTGACCCCTTTCTTTCGCCTCCCCGATCACACTACAATGCGCGCATACAAGGCCCGACCCTGACTTGCGGCC
>CAZBFW010000239.1:0-6480 GCA_964491135.1 uncultured Phycisphaeraceae bacterium
ACTGCTGGACCAATCGCTGCTGGTCCGAACCCCGCGCGCCGGGACTGCTGGTCCGAGATCACCGCTGGTCCGAGATTCCCATCCACCGCTGGTCCGAGATCACCGCTGGTCCGAGATTCCCATCTCGGACCACCTCTCGCGGGAATCCCTTCCCGCGGTCCAACACATGGGAACAGACTCTCACTCCTGCCCGACCGTCGCCATGTTTCTGCGACGGAGCACTGCTCAAGAAGCAGTGGCACATGGGAGTCCGGGGCACTGCTCAAGAAGCCGTGGCACATGGGAGTCCGGAGCACTGCTCAAGAAGTAGTGGCACATGGGAGTCCGGGGCACTGCTCAAGAAGTAGTGGCACGGGTCGGGACCGGGGCGGGAATCGCCGTCCCGTGGGCTCAGTTCGCGATCAGGTTCACCAGGCGGCCCTTGGCCACGATGACGCGGCGGACCGTCTTGCCGGCGAGGGCCTCGGCCACCTTGGCATCGGCCCGGGCCAGCGCCTCGATGCGGGCGTCGTCCGCGTCGGCGGGCACGTGGATCCGGCTCTTGATCTTGCCGTTCACCTGCACCGCGATCTCCACCGACTCATCACGGGCCAACGACTCCTCATACGCCGGCCACGCCTCGCCGATCAGCGACTGCTCGTGCCCCAGCCGCCGCCACAGCTCCTCCGCAATGTGCGGCGCGAACGGGGCCAGCAGCAGCACGAACGGCTCCAGCGCCGCACGCGGCCGCCTGCTCCGCGGCGTCATGAAATTCACGAAGTCAAAGAACTTCGCGATGGCCGTGTTGAACTTGAGCTGCTCGATGTCGTCGCCCACGCCCCTGATCGTCTTGTGCAGCACGCGCAGGCAGTCGGCGTCCGGCTTCTCGTCCGCGAGGGCGGGCGACGGCCGGCCGGTCTCCTCGTCGACGAACAGCCGCCAGATGCGCGACAGCAGCTTGAACAGGCCCGGCACGTCCCGCGTGTTCCACGGCTTCGACGCCTCGATCGGCCCCATGAACATCTCGTACAGCCGGAACGTGTCGGCGCCGAACTGCCCGATGACGTCGTCCGGGTTCACCACGTTCTTGAGCGACTTGCTCATCTTCGCGATGACCTGCTCCACCGGCTCGCCCGTCTGCTTGTGGCGGAACCGGCCCTCCGACACCTCTTCGACCAGGTCCGGCGTGATGGTGGCCCCGCGATTGTCCTTGAACGCGAATCCCTGGATCATCCCCTGGTTCACCAGCTTCATGAACGGCTCGCAGGTGGACACGAAGTCCAGGTCGAAGAGCACCTTGTGCCAGAACCGCGCGTACAGCAGGTGCAGCACGGCGTGCTCCGCCCCGCCCACGTACGTGTCCACCGGCATCCAGTAGTGTTCCGCCATCCGGTCGCAGAACCGCGAATCCAGCTTCGGGTTCAGGTATCGCAGGTAATACCAGCATGAGCCGGCCCATTGCGGCATCGTGTTCAGGTCGTGACGCCACGTCTTGCCGTCCCGCTGCACGGTGACCCAGTCCTTCGCCCGGCCCAACGGCGGCTCCGGCAGGGTGTCGGAGCCCTCCGTGACCGGCGTCGGTTTGAAATCCTCCATCGGCGGCAGGGCAACCGGCAGGTCCTTCTCGTCGTACGGAATGATCTCTCCGTCCTCGCCGTGCAGAACCGGGAACGGCTCGCCCCAGTACTTCTGCCGGCTGAAAACCCAGTCGCGCAGCTTGTAGTTCACCGCCCCCTTGCCCAGGCCGTTCTGTTCCAGCCACTGTGTGATCCGGGCCTGGAACGCCGTTGTGGTCAGGCCGTCAAACTCGCCCGAGTGAACGGCTGTCCCCTCCTCGGTGAACGACTCGACCAGCAAATCGGCGTGATTCCGGTAGAACGGCACCGCCACCTGGTCCGTCCATGCCGGGTCGCCGTCCAGGATCGCGCCCAGGTTCAGGGCGGTGAAGTTCATCGCGTTGGCCGTGCTCACCATGCCCCGCACCATCACGTCCAGAACCTGCCGGCGCCCCGTGCGATCGGCCTGGTCGTGGTCAAATCGCCCATTAACGAACTGGTCGTGCAGCCAGTCGTTGTCCGGCTGCACCACCACCCGAATCGGCAGGTCAAACGCCTTGGCAAACTCGAAGTCCCTCGTGTCGTGTGCCGGGACGGCCATGATCGCGCCCGTGCCGTACCCCATGAGGACGTAGTCGGCCACCCACACCGGTATGCGTTCGCCGTTGACCGGGTTCAGCGCGTACGCCCCGGTGAACACGCCGGTCTTCTCCTTGGTGTCGGCCGTTCGATCCAGGTCTGACTTGTGGCGAGCGACCGCGACGTATTTCTCTACGGAGGCTCGCTGGTCCGGCGTGGTGATCCTGTCCACCAGCGGGTGCTCCGGGGCCAGCACCATGTAGGTCGCCCCGAACAGCGTGTCCGGCCGCGTGGTGTACACGCGGATCGTGAACGGCTCCGGCCGGGCCGGGTAGCCGCCGGAACGCCGCGCGGTCCGCCACTGCTCGGGATCCGGCGCAACCGGCGCCCCGGGCCCGCCGGAAACCAGCGGGAAATCCACCTCGGCTCCCGTGCTCCGGCCGATCCAGTTTCGCTGCATGATCTTGATCGGCTCGGGCCAATCCAGCAGCTCCAGATCGTTCAGCAGTCGTTCCGCGTACTTCGTGATGCGCAACATCCACTGCCGCAACGGACGTCGGAACACCGGGTGATTGCCGCGTTCGCTGCGACCATCGGACGTGACTTCCTCGTTGGCCAGCACCGTGCCAAGAGCGGGGCACCAGTTTACGGGCACCTCGTCGATGAAGGCCAGCCGCTGGTTGTTGATCGCCTGCTGCTGCTCCGTGGCCGACAGATCGCTCCACTTTCGGTGCGGCTGTTTCCGGTCGCGCACCAGCTTCAGCGCGTCGTCCGCGAAGAGTTTTTCGTTCCGCAGGGCCGCTTCCAGGTCGCGGATGGGTCGGGCCTTTCCCTTGTACGGCCGCCCGGTGTGGTCGGTCCAATCGAACTCGTCGTCGAACCAACTGTTGAACATCTGCAGGAAAATCCACTGCGTGTGCTTGTAGTACTCGGGATCGCAGGTGGCGATTTCGCGGTCCCAGTCGTACGAGAAGCCGAACATCTTGAGCTGCCGCCGCATGTTCTCGATGTTGCGGCGCGTGGTGATGGCCGGATGCACGCCGTGCTCGATGGCGTACTGTTCCGCCGGCAGCCCGAACGCGTCATAGCCCATCGGATGCAGGACGTTGAACCCGCGCATTCGTTTGTAGCGGGAGTAGATGTCCGTCGCGCAGTACCCCAGCGGGTGGCCCACGTGCAGGCCCGCGCCGCTGGGATACGGGAACATGTCCAGGATGTAGCACTTGGGCTTGGTGCCGTCGAAGCCGGGATCGCCGGGGTTGGCCACGGCGAAGGACTTGTGCTCCTCCCAGTATGCCTGCCAACGGGCCTCGATGGCCCGAAAATCGTAACTACCCGCTTTTGCAGGGGTTTGCGTGTCTGCCATGCTCAGGTTCCCATGCTGTCGGGGTGATAATGTCTTTCGACGTATCGACAAAACACACAGTGTATCGGTCGCGACACCGACGGGCAACCGGGTCGGCCGGTGTCATAACCCGTTTTTTTTCAGAATGTTATGGAAGAACAGGAATTCGCTTGCCCCCGGGTGAAGCGAATTCGACATTTCCAGTGCCAAGACCTCCTTCTTCCTCCTCCTCCGAGGGAAGCCGCCAGATCGGGGCGCAAGTCACGATCTGGCGATTTCCGTTTTTACGACGGTGAGAGTCCGGGCAACCGGTGAGAGTGCGTCAGCCGTTGAGCATGCCGGCCAGGTGTGTCAGGTCGCGGGCGAGAGCCTCGCCCGCCGTGGTGTTGACTGCGGCAGAGGCGGCGGAGTCCGAACCGTCCGGCGTGTTCGGCATGTCGCCCAGGGACGTCCGGCTGCGCTCGAGAATCAACCGAAGACGCTCGTTCGTGTCGCGGCGGGCGGCGCGACCAAGCCGATCCGTTCGGGTCTGCCCGTGGTCGGCCGGGCCGACCTCCTCGATCTGGCGAGCCACCTTGCTGATTTCGTCGCCGATCCGCTTGGATCGGCCGGCGGTTTTGACGGCTTCCTTCATCGCCTCATCCGCGATGCGGCGGGCGCGGTTGGTTGACTGGTTCACCGCACCTAGGCGGGTCAGCATGGACTTCTGTACTTCCGACATGCGATCCGAAACAGCCTTAAGGGCGGCCAGTTCGTCGGTGAGGTTCGACACGCGGCGGTGAGCCCGCGTGGCCCGCTCGAATGCCTTGCGAGCCAGGCGCCGGGCGCGCCCGGTCGCGCCCTGCAGATTCTGGATGGCTGCCGCCTGAGCGTCACCGCGGCGAATGACGCCGGTCAGCCAGGCATCGATGTTGTCGATCTGCCGTTCCGTCTCCGCGATCCGCTGCATGAGCTGACCCACGCGTTCATCCGGGCTCAACGCAGGCGCGGAGGACGCCGCAACCGCGGGCGCCGAGAGCAGCGCGGCATCCATGGCGTCAGGGAAAGAGAGGCCGGGAATGCCCACGGCCTGCGCGAACGCGCTGCCGGCGGCCTGGCGGGCCACGCGCAGGGCCCGGGCCAGGTGCTCGAGGCGGGCGATTCGCTGGTCATGTTCGGCCGCCTTCGGCATGAGCTTTTCGATGGCTTCTTCGTACCGACGTCCGCCCTCGGCGACGAATTCCTGGAGATGGCTGATCTGGCGAGCCGCGGCGTTGGCCGTGGCCGCACTTTGAGCGGCCTGATCCTGTGCGCCGGCCATCTCCTGTTCGAGTGAGGCCAGTTTGTGGGCTACTTCGTCAAGTCCGGAGGCGGTGGCGGTGGTGGCCGACCGCTGGGCCTCGGCGTGGGCGGTCTGGGCTCGTGCGATCTCGTCCAGGCGGGCCAGTGTGGCCTGCCATTCCTCGGTGGGCACGAGCACGTATCGTGCATCGTGGCTCGGTGTTGTTGGCTCGGGGTCCGTGCTCCACGCAGGATCCTCGTGCAGCGCGGGAGCCGGTTCCGACGTTTGCGTCGTGACGTCGGCCGGCGCGGACGTTTCGGGGATTCTGCCGTCGATGGGCATCATCTGGCGGAGAACGCTGTCGACGAAGCGGCCGTCGACCGTCGTTCGGTCGGCGGAATAGGCGCTCAGCAGCGCGTTGTCGCAGATGGTGTTGATCAGCCGTGGCAGCCCGCCGGCGTGATGATGGATGGCCGCCACTGCGGACCGCTCGAAGATGTCTGTTGTCGCGCCGGCGACCTGGAGGCGGTGCCGGATGTACGCGTCGCACTGCTCCAGGCTCAACGCCGGCAGATGGAACGTGCGGAAGAGCCGCTGTCGCAGTTGCCGCATGTCCGCCGCCTGGAATCGCGTACGCAACTCGGGCTGGCCCAGGATCACGACCTGGAGCAGCTTGGCCTCGTCGGATTCCAGGTTGCCGATGGTGCGAAGCAGCTCGAAGGCATCGCGGGGCAGGTTCTGGGCCTCGTCCAGCACCAGAACCACGGGCATGCGCACAGCGAATCGGTCCAGCAGAAACGTCTGCAGCGAATGGATGAGCCGGGCGTTGGATTCGTCGCCGCGGACGTCGACTTCCAGCTCGGCGCAGATCAGGTGCAGCAGATCGCGGGCGGACTCCACCGCGTGATTGACGGTGGCGAAGGCGATCTGCCCGTCGAAGTGGCGGAGCATGAGCCGGGAAATCAGCGTCTTGCCCGTGCCGACTTCGCCGGTCAGCAGGACGTATCCCTTCCCTTCGCCCACGGCATAGATGAGCGTGGCCAGCGCTTCCTCGTGATCGGGTGTCGGATAGAAAAAGCGCGGATCGGGCGTGTTGTTGAAGGGCAGTTCACGCAGGCCGAAATGATTGGCGTACACAGGATCAGCCCGTCCTTGTCACAGCGTGGGCGTGGACGTCCGGTCGTCCTGCTGGATATCGGGCTCGGCGGGGTGGCACTTGAGGTATGGGGCGGATAATGCCGCGCGTCGGGCGGCGGAACGGGCCCGGGGCAACGTCCGAAAACCACAAGGTCCGTTCATTTTCCCGGCATCAAGTTCGTTCAGGCGGTCGGCTCGAAACCCGATAAAACGGACGTACGTAAGGCCGGACCGGTCCGCCGCCGCGCGGGTCGGCCCCGGGGTGGACCGCGGAATGCCCGCGGCCTCCCGCGGTCGGGCGCATGCCCCGGTTCCAGCCAACGGAGCGCCGAGCCGTGAATCCTACGCAAATGGGGACGCTGCTGCTGGTCGCGCTGCTGTCCGTCTGCGGATGCGCGTCGAACCAGCCGGAGATCCACAACTGGCTCATGGCGTACGAGCAGCCGAACTCGTCCTTCGAGTACCGCGTCGGGATTCCGGACACCCTGCAGATCACGGCCCCGCGCGTCCCGGAAATCGACGGTGAAACGCAGACCATCCAACCCGACGGCAAGCTGACTCTTCGTTTGCTGGGCGAGGTGCGCGTGGACGGAATGACCGCCCGCGAAATCGCCGCCAAGCTG
>CAZBFW010000240.1:0-6453 GCA_964491135.1 uncultured Phycisphaeraceae bacterium
TGTACAGCGGGTCTTCCAGCAGGGTCGGATTGTTCGTGCCGACGTCCAGGCTGATCGGCAGACACTTGGAGGGGTGGATGCCGGCGCCGGCCACGTACAGGGCCAGCTTGCCGATCGGGATGCCCATACCGCCACAGCCCTGGTCGCCCAGGCCCAGAATGCGTTCGTTGTCCGTCACCACGATCAACCGGATATCGGGGAACGGGGCGTTGTGCAGGATCTCCGGGATGTCGTCGATGTCTTCCGGTGTCAGCCAAATGCCGCGGGCGCCCCGGAAGATGTGGCTGAACTTCTGGCACGCTTCGCCTACCGTCGGCGTGTAGACGACAGGCATCAGTTCCTCCATGTTCTCGACCAGGGTCCGGTAGAACAGGACCTCGTTTCGGTCCTGCAGAGCAGCCAGCGCGATGTACCGGGCCAGCGGAGTGGGGTTCAGCCGGTTCTGCTCCATCGCGAGCTTCACCTGGTCCTCAATCTTGGTGACGGCGTAGGGAACCAGGCCGCGCAAGCGAAGCTTCTGCCGCTGCTCCCGAGAGAACGCCGTGCCCTGGTTGGTGGACGGGTTCTTCAGCAGCCAGATGTTCGACTTGCGAGTGATGATCGCCTTGGCGCCGCCGAGGTTCTCCGAGCTCTCAAGTGCCACTGAACTGACTCCTCTGGAAAGGCGATGGGACTCCTGTGAACCTGGCACTGAATGAACACACCGCGGCTGCGCGGGGCACGACGAGCTTTCATTGTAACGAATAGGGATGGCAGTGTCAGCGCACAGAATTATCGCGGCGCCCCTCCCGAAACCCGACCGGCCTCTCTCCTTCCGGAGCGGGCGGTCAGCTCCCGGCGGGCCGCCCTGGGCCGGCCCAAGCGGCGTGTTCAAGCGGCCTTCCCTCGTTTCTGAACGGGAGGCCGACTAGGACTTGTGCACGATTGGCACGTACTCCGGGTACCACATCGCGCTGCGCACGGCCGGCTCGATGTCGTAATCTGCCATATGACGCCCCAGGTGGTTGTCACTGGCGTACTTCACGATGGCGCAGGCAATCCGCCGGCTTACCTCTCGCAGTTCACTCTGCGGAGGAAACAGCGCGCCGGACTCCAGCCGCTCCTGGCTCACGCACTCGGACAGCGTTCGGGCCGCCACGATGAAAACGTCGTCCGTGATCTCCCGCATGCCGGAAACGATCGCGCCAAGCCCGATGCCGGGAAACACGTACACGTTGTTCGCCTGACCGATGACGTGCCGCCGCCCCTTGTAGTCGACCGGGGCAAACGGACTGCCCGTGGCCACGATGGCCCGACCCTTGGTCCACGTGATCGCCTCCGTCGGCGTACACTCGGCCTTGGCGGTCGGGTTGCTGAGGGGCATGATGATCGGCCGGTCCGTGTGCTTGGCCATTTCTTCGATCATCTCCTGCCGAAACAGGCCCTGGCACGCCGTTGCCCCGATGAGCACCGTGGGCTTGAACGCGGCAATCATCTTGTCGGGCGGAATGTTCTCGTCCGGCAGGCCGTATTTCGCCAGTGACTCCGGCGTGGCGGCAAACACCTCGGAGTAGGGCTCCAGCGGGGTGCGATTCGCCCGCACCAGCCCATGAATGTCGTACATCATTTGGGCTTCGCGAATCTCCCGCGCATCGGCCCCGGCCTCCCTCAGGGCCGAGACCAACCGGCGGGCCGTTCCCGTGCATGCCTCGCCCGCCCCCATGTACATGATCCGCTGCTTTCGAATGTTCCCGTTCAGGAGCCGCAGCGCGGAGAAGATGCCGGCCAGTGCACACGAGCCGGTGCCCTGGATGTCGTCGTTGAAGCACAGGAGTTGCCGCCGGTAATGGTCGAGGATCCTGAACGCCTGGGTGTTGTGGAAGTCTTCCCACTGCACCAGGGCCCGGGGGAACACTTTCTTCACACCCTGCACAAACGCCTCGATAAACTCGTCGTATTCCACCCCGCGAAGGCGACGCTTGCGGTACCCCAGGTACAGCGGGTCCTCCAGGAGTCGAGGATTGTCCGTCCCGACGTCCAGGCTGATGGGCAGGCACTTGGATGGGTGAATTCCCGCAGCCGCTACGTACAGAGCAAGCTTCCCGATCGGGATTCCCATTCCCCCGCATCCCTGGTCCCCGATCCCCAGAATTCGCTGGTTGTCGGTGACCACAATCAGGCGAATGTCACGGAACGGGGCGTCCCGCAGGACCTGGGGAATACGGCGCATGTCGTCCGGGGTTATCCATAACCCTCTGGCAGTGCGAAAGATATGACTGAATTGCGCACATGCCTGGGCCACCGTCGGAGTGTACACGATCGGCATGAACTCGATCAGGTTCTCCACCAGCACCCGATAGAACAGCACCTCGTTACGGTCCTGCAGGCTAGCCAGCCCGATGTACTTTTCCAGGTCATTGGGCTTGGCCCGGATATGCTCCAGCTCGAGCTGGACCTGCTCTTCGATGGTGCAGACCCGGGGGGGCAGCATGCAGCCCAGCCGCAGACGCTCCCGCTCCTCCTGAGTGAACGCCAAGCCCTTGTTGGTGTTCGGGTTCTTTAGCAGCCAGATCCCCGTCTCCGAGGTCTCAATTGCCTTCGGACCAGCCAGTTCTTCCATTGTCCTCACATCTCCGTTTTGCGAGACCGGCTGCCGCGCGTCCGTCGCCCGAATGGGTGTGACTCTGCGGGCTCCCGCCGGTCTTGGTGTATCTGTGAAGCAAGATTCGTGCCGAACGTCACAATCTCACCCGGTATCTACCTCGGACCCCTGAGGGTCGGGGCTTGAGCGAGGGTTTCCCGGCCGCCGGGGAAATGTCCGCGGTCTGGTATCCCCCTTTTCGCCACCCGGGGCAAGTCGGTAAGCTCCCCATCCGCGGCCATCCTCGGGGGGGCGACCCCTGCGGGTGGCCGGTGGGGGAGATCGGAATGGACCTGGTCGTACTGCTTGCGGTTGTGGGCTTGGCGGCAGGCCTGCTGGGCGGCCTGCTCGGGATCGGCGGCAGTATCGTGATGATCCCGTGCATGAGGGAGCTTCTGCACGGGCAGACGCACGGAAATCAGCACCTCTATCAGGCGGCCGCGATGATCGTCAACTTCTTCGTGGTCTGCCCGGCCGTATACCAGCACGTCCGAGCCAGGGCGATCATCTGGCCTGTGGTGACGTGGCTGGCGCCAGCCGCCTGTGTGTCTGTTTTGGGCGGGGTCATGCTCAGCGAGCTGGAGGTATTTCGACACGCGGGGGAGGTGTACCTGGCGGGCGTATTCGGCCTGTTCCTGTTCTACGTCGCGGGCATCAACTTTCACCGCCTTCTGGGCTCCCGGCACGCCCTGGCGATCGAGAGATGGGAGCCGGAGCGGACCCTGCGGGCCGGTCCGCTCGTGGTCGGCGTGACCGTCGGGCTGGTGGCGGGCCTGCTGGGCGTGGGCGGCGGCATCGTATCGGTTCCGCTGCAGCAGCGCCTGCTTCGCATCCCGCTGCGAAACGCGATCGCCAACTCTGCGGTGACGATCATTCCGTTGAGTGTGATCGGGGCCTGCCTGAAGAACCAGCAACTGGTCGCCCACCACGGTTTCGAATTGCGCGAGTCCCTTTTCCTGGCCGCGATCCTGATCCCGACGGCCATCGCCGGCGGTTTTGTGGGCGGCCGGCTGACCCATTCTCTTCCCTTGCGGGTGATCCGTGCCGCGTTCGCCGTGCTCATGCTGGTGGCGGCCCTTCGCATGACGCTCCGGGCAGCAGCCGCGCTTGGGTGAAGGGAAAGCACGCAGCGGAGTGCGAACCGGCGGAATCTGCGCACCAGTCCGCCGGACGTGGCCGTGCAGTGCCTCTTCCACCGGCAGCACAGTGCATTCGCTCCGGATCGATCGACGATACACCCCTGGGCCGTCCTTTCGCGGGTCGCGAGCGACTGCGACCCTCGCGCAAGAGGGCCCGGAACCGGCAACAGGAGATAACCATGAGAAGGCAGATTCGGAAGCTCGCGCTGCTGATGGTGATGGTGCTTGGGTGCGTGAGCGGGTGCGGCCAAAGCGAACTGGCCAAGGAGTTCCGCGAGACGGCCGCCGACAGCTTTCAGAGCAGCATCCACGCGCTGGCCGACGGGTTGATCGACGGGGCATTCGCCGTCTACGATCCTGACTCGTGAGCATCGGTGTCTGAACCGTCCGGATGAATTGCTCATTGCCCATGTGGCGTACGCGGCGAAATCTGCGCGGAGCGAGGCTGTGCCTGCGCATCCGTCCCGCAACCCGGTGAGCCGCCCGCTGAGCCGCGGGGTCGCACAATCTCGTATCGGAGCATCCGATACGGTCGCTGCTGGGGCCCGAAGCGGTGGTGCTCATCACCGTTCAGAGTGAACCCGACCCGCTCGTAACAACGAACTGCCGGCGTGTTGTCCGGGAACACGATCAGGGAGATACGCTCCGCGAAAAACTCGCCAAAACCCGACTCCACCAGCCTCCGGACGAAAACTTGGCCCAGACCCCGCCCCCGGCAACCGGGATCTGCAAGCACGTGGCCGATCCAGAGGTGTTCGTCGTTCGTCCGCATGGGATTCAGCTCGCCGTAAAGGCAAGGAGCCTTCCGTCCGCCCTGAAAGCCCAGGTATGCCCGGCCGTTTGGTCGCACCCAGGCCAGAACTTTTTCCGGCGTGAGAGGCGGGGGGGTGGTCGGCGTGAGCTGAAAGAGCTCCGCGTCGTCGCGCACCCACGAGGCCACAACCGGGGCGAACCTCGCCTCGAACCGGCGGATGACCAGCTGGTTGGTGTCTTCCACGCTTTCCTCGTTCGTTCTCACCGGGTGGTACGGGCACTGGCGGACACTCGATCGTACCATGGTATCGTTTGGCAACACCCCGTCCATGAGTCCCAAAGGCTCGTGACCGTACCTTCCCCTGCATCAACGGTGTCGCCAAACGCCAGGGCGGCGGCAGGAGATCGGCCCGTCCACGCCGGCGGACATGGCGGTCGGCCGTTCGGGCGGGTGGTTCCGGCGGTGGCGGTACCCGGCGTCACAGACGCGCGATGTCCAGGCTGTCGGCCCCGCCCCGCAGACGCTCGAGCAGACTCTCCAGATCGGCAAATGTGCGTGACGCGCCCGCCTGGGTCAGGCACTTGGCGGTGCGAGGGCCGTTCGCGACGCCAACGCAGGGCATGCCGGCGTCGCACGCGGTCCGGACCAGGCGATCGTGGCCGGCCACAACCAGGGAGCGTTCCTGGCCGGCTGCCAGCCCGAGGAGGCGCCGGACGCGATCTTCGGCGGGACCGGCCAGGCTGACGATCGGAGCACCGAACGAGCCGATCTGACAGAGGACCTGCTGCCGGGCGGGTCCGTTGGCGTGCAGCGTGAGAAGCTGCAGTGTGAGGCGCGGGCGAGCGGATGTCAGGCGCACCGCACCCGGCTGCGGCACCATGCGGACCACGCACTCGTCCGCATCCAGCAGGGCCGCGAGTCGCTCCTGAAAGACCTTCCAGTGACGCGGTTTTGAGTTGCGGAGCAGCACGCTCTCGGAGGCGGCGCTCCGCACGAGACGCCAGAACGTTGACGGATCGATCCGGGCCAGCCCCAGCTCGCTGACGGCCTGTTGATACGCGTGCCAGTATGCCGGCTGCACATCCAGCAGCGGACCGTCCACATCAACGAGTAGCTTCATATACCCTGAGATGGAGCGCTGCGGTCCGTTGCAGCGCCGGCAGCGGCGGGGGGGCGGGAACTCACGGGGCTCAACCTACACGGAGGCCCCTCCGGGCGCACAACATCCGCACCCGCTCCAACCGTCCCCTTTTGTGTGGCGTAAGACCTCCCGAAAGACGCGGGAATATCACACCGAACCGGCCTCTGCGCTCACCGACCGGCCAGCGCCGGTCGGAACTCCGCCTAGTGGCCGTACTCTTCACGCAACTCACGTTCGGCCTGGAGCCAATCCGATTCCGGATCACCGGGCGCGCCGTTGCGCGAAAGGAAGATTTTGTAGGCGCGAGCCTGAATGTCTTCCGTCGTGGGCTCCCGCCGGGCCGGCTTCTTCGCTTTCGATTGTTGGTCCGCCGTCACGGTCGTTGAACCGGAGCCAGAAGCCGAACTGGGTCGCGTCTCGGAGCTTCCAGTCGATCCGGTAGATTCCGGGCGGTCCGGCTTCTTCGATGGATAAGAGTCGCTCGCGTTTCTTGACTGTTTCGCCATTGTCCATTCTCTCCTGCTTTGCCCAAGCACAACCCGCTATGGCCCATTCTTAACACCCCCCGCCCACCCCGTCAAGGTGTAATGAGACGGCGCGCATCCACCCTGGGGCACCCCAGCGGCTGAGGTGACAGTCGCACTCTGACGCAACTCGCGCCAGTGGCCGGCGAGATCGCCAGGCAGATCGCCCAGCCGTGGCCCTGGCCAATGCGCCGCTCTTGATGCTGATATCGCGGTTCTCCCTCACCGCCTGATGTCCTGCGGCCACGCCGGGTCCACTTTTGGACTACGAGCCC
>CAZBFW010000241.1:0-6448 GCA_964491135.1 uncultured Phycisphaeraceae bacterium
CCGCCCCGCCGAACGCGCGGTTGTCCGGGTCCCAGTTCCCGCCGCCCCAGACGTACGGCGATCCGATGGCGGTCACGCCGTAGTGCAGAATGTCCTGCCGCGTTTTCGTCGGCATCTGTCCCCAGGCTGCGGCGGTCGTCACCGTGGCCGTGAGCACCGGCAGAATGGATCGGTGCAGTCTCATGGTCGGCTCCTTTCCCCCTGGGATTCCGGGAAGGTCCAACGCACGAACCGCACGTCCTCCTCCGTGGTCTGCATCTGGATCAACTCACCCGACGCCGTCACGAAGATCTTTCGGTAGTGGTCCGTGACGTACGCGTCCGGCAGCACCCGCACGCCATCCGGGTACCCGTCCGGCCGCAGCCGGGTCACCAGCAGGTCCGATCTCGCAGACCCCTCCGCGGCACGGCCGGCCCGACGCACCGCGACGTATGTCCGGTCCGCGCCGTCCGTCTCCAGCGCCGTCACTGCCTCGATCCGGCCGGGGAAGCGGAGCATGAGCCGATTCGGCTCGCTGCCGTCCGCGCCGATGCGAAGGTCGACGCTGCCGTTTGCCAGTTTGCGTGCATGTACAAACCGGTCCCCTGCGATCGGCCGGCCGGGCACGTTTCGCACCACGGGCGCCGCCTGGCCGGACCGAGCTTCGCTCGCATCCAACTCGAATACGCGGTCGTGCCGCTCTTCAATCCAGACCCGGTTGCCGTCCGCCGCGACGGCGGAAGGCAACGAAATCGTGTCCGGCACCCTGGCCGTCCGACGCAGGCTGCCGTCCGCTGCGAACACCCGGAACTCGCGCCGCACGAACGCGTCGAGGACGGTTACGGTCCCATCCCGTGCCGCATGCAGGAAGTCGGCCGTATGCGTGTTGATTTCGATGGCGCGAACGGACCCGCTGGCCAGGTCGAACACCTGGACCCGGGCGTTCACCGGGTCGAGCACGTACAGGGTTCCGTCGACCAGGGCGAAATCCATCGGCCCCGGCCGGGACGCCTCATCCCGCTTGCCGAACTCCCCAAGCCCGGGCCCCCAGCCTCCCCGGAGAATCACCTCGTCCGTGGTCGTCGGGGTTTCGCCCGCCGGTTCCGGCACGTCCACCGTTGCTGCGGGCGCACCTGCACTCCAGGCCGGCAGCCACAGGCAGACCGCCCCGGCCGCCAGCCCCCTCCACCGAGTCCATTGCCGCATGAGTCCGCTCTCGCTTTCGAGGTGCGATAACCGATCGGCCGGCTCGTCGGCCGACCGGCTGCTCCTTCCGACCCTATCCTACACAATCGCCCCCCCGAATCCCAAGCCCGCAATCGAGGGCGGCGTTCCGGCGCCACCGGATGCCTTAGATGTGCCAATAAAGAAGGCGACCGTCACTTGATGGTCGCCTCTGGGCTCGTTGCGTTGGATGGGGTATGGTTCAGCACCGCACGGCGATGCAGTCGCCGGTATCAGTGCGGGAACCGGAAGGTCTTTCCCTTCCAGGTCTGCGAGGTAGCCACAATCCAGTTGTTGCCCTTGCCCGGGCACACGGCCTTGATGGGCGTCTTGCCGAACTTTCTGGTCAGCGTGTACTTCGCGCTGGCGGGGCTGTTGAAGGTCTTGCTGGTCTTGGACCAGCGCTTCAACTGCGAGCTCGAGACGGTCTGGATCACCGCCCCCTTTTCCACCCACTTGGCGAGGGTGTTCAGGTTGGACGGGGTCGGACCTCCGCTCTTGCTGCCTTGCGTCTGGCGGTAGAGCGTCTGGTACGACGTGATCTTGTTCTTGAAGTTGCTGCTGACGGTCCGGTACGTAGGCTTGTTCGTCGTGTTCTTCGAGTAGTAGCCCTTCCCCGAACCGCTGCGGCGGCGCGAGCTCGAGCCCCGACTTCGATAACCTCTCATAGGCATAGGCTTTCTCCCTTGTTTGTTCAACGCAACGCGCCAATTAGGATCGATGGTCAGTCATCGACCTGGGGCCAGGGTGACTTTAGGTTTTTGTGCCAATGCCGATTCCGTGTATCGGACCCTGTACCGCCGGGACCGAACCGGCCGAGGTCGGTACGGGAGTCAAGCCGCCGCCGAGGAGGGCCGATCTACAGCCGGGGCGTGTCCTCCCCTGGGGTCTCGTTGGCGCCGGGTCGTCCGATTCCCGGTCACGCGTGCGGCACCGCATCCCCAGGCCGAGCGACACGGGTCGGCAGATGACAACGCTGGTCACCGAGATGATCCGGACGATTCTTACCGCAGACAACCTGCCTTCGCTGCCCGCCGTGGCCCTGCGCGTGCTGGATCTTGCCGACCAGGCGGACGCCTCGACGGCCGACATCGCCAACGCGATCGAAAAAGACCCGGCCCTGGCGGCCCGCGTTCTCAAGATGGTCAATTCGTCGCTCTTCGGACTGCCCAACCCGGTGGGCTCGGTCCAGCATGCCACGGTCGTGCTCGGTCTGCGAACGGTCCGCGTGCTGGCCCTGAGCTTCTCGCTGGTGGAATCACTGACTGACCCGAAGGCGGCAGCCTTCGACTTCCAGTTGTACTGGCGGCGCTCGCTGACCACGGCCGTCCTGGCGAAACTCGTCGCCGAGGCGATCGACATCAACCGCCGTGATGAGGCGTTGGTGAGCGGCCTGCTGTGCGACATCGGCCTGATGGCCGCTGCCCGCACCGTTCCGGACAGCTACGACACGGTCTGGACGGCCCGGCACACGCGTCGCGTTCCCGTCCAGGTCATCGAGCAGGAGAAATTCGGCGTCACCCACGCCGCGGTCGGCTGCGCGCTTCTCCAGAAATGGAACCTGCCCGCGGAGATCTGCCAGGCGGTGGCGGCCCACCACGGCGACGGCCTGGAGGCCATGCCGGCGGAAGACCGGATGCTGGCCGCGACCACATGCACCGCGGGCACGCTTGCGGACGTGTTCTGCGGTGACACGGCCTCCACCGAGCTGGATGCGGCGATCCAGCGATGCGCCGCGCTCACCGGAATCCCGGAGTCTCGGCTGCACGGCATTCTGGAACGCCTGGACGGCCAGCTCAAGGAGATCGCCGACCTTTTCTCCGTTTCCATCGGAACCTCTGTCACCTATCAGGAACTGCGGGATCGGGCCGTGGCCAAGCTGGCCGCACTGTCACTCAGCGCCGAACGCGAGAATGCGCAGGCTCGCTCCCGCCTGGAGGAGGTCACCACCTGGGCGGAGGATCTGGAACGACGGGCCACGATGGACCCGCTCACGCGCGTCGCGAACCGGGCCGCCTTCGAGAATCACCTGAAAACCACGATCGAATCGGCCGAACGTGGGCGAGGCAGCGTCGGCCTCATGATGCTCGACCTGGATCGTTTCAAGGATCTGAACGACACCTTCGGCCACCCGGCCGGCGATGAGGCCTTGCGACGCGTGGGCGCCGTGCTCAATCAGGTCATCCAGGCCCCTCGGATGGCCGCCCGCTTCGGGGGAGAGGAGTTCGCCGTCATCGTCGAGAACGTCACGCCGCGCGAAATGCGCGATCTGGCGGAGCAAATCCGCACCTGCGTCATGGGCCTGCAAATCCCCTGCACCCACCGTCAAACGAGCCTGACCATCAGCGTCGGTGTGGTCCACACGCACTTCCAGCATGAGCTGGTCGACGCCGGCGAGCTGGTGTCCCGTGCCGACGAGTGCCTGTACAACGCCAAGCGGACCGGCCGGAACCGCGTCGAAATGACCTACTGACTCTCACACCCCCCGGTGTCCGAATCGGCAGCCGGCCGGTATCGGCGCGACACCGCGACGTACGGCCGGCCCATCAACCGCTTGACGACGATGACCTCTCCCAGATCGTTGCCCTCGATCCGGTGTCCCACCCACTGAAGCAGGTAGCTCACCCCGACCAGCACGACCGGGCGATGCCACAGGTCCCAGCGTCCCTCGACGAGCTGCCAGGCCGCCAGACCGCCCGCCAGCGGCAGCAGGGGAATGCCGATCGCGTGAAGAACGCGGGAGGCCGGGTGCTGATGCCGCTCCAACCATCGATGAAGCCATCCGGGCATGGCTGGCATGGTATCCGGGGAGCTTGCCGCTGCCAGCGTTGAACACTCCGCGCGGCCTGTCAAATTGGCACGGACGCCCCCGTGGTCGACCCCATTCTGCCAAGCTGGCAGGGGCTCCGTGCCTGCCCCCTTCGCCAACCGTGGAGTTATCGTTCGTTCTGCCAATGGGTTAGGCGATTCGCCAAATCACGGAAACGCTGGCATCGAGGCTGCACATGGGGGAACGAGGAACCGGTCTAGGCACAGGGGACTGTCCGGTCGGAGTGCGGATTACCAGAAGGAGATGATCAACTATGGCCGTCAAGCAGTTGGCCTATCAGGAGGATGCCCGCCGCGCGTTGCTGGCGGGGGTGACCAAGCTGGCCGACGCCGTCAAGGCGACCCTGGGGCCCCGGGGGCGAAACGCCGTCCTGGATAAGGGTTGGGGGTCCCCGACCGTCACCAAGGACGGGGTGACCGTGGCGGAAGAAATCGACCTTCGCGACAAGTACGAGAACTTGGGCGCCCAGCTCGTCAAGGAGGCGGCCAGCAAAACCAGCAAGAACGCCGGCGACGGCACCACGACCGCGACCGTTCTGGCCGAGGCCATGTATGCCTACGGCCTGCGGGTGGTCACGGCGGGCGCGGACGCGAACTCGGTCAACCGCGGCATTCGCAAGGCGGTGGACGCGATCATCGAGGAGCTCAAGAAGATTTCGCGTCCGACGAAGGTGGAGCGGCGGGCGGACATCGTGAACGTCGCCTCCATCTCGGCGAACAACGATACGTCGATCGGCAACATCCTGGCCGACTGCTTTGAGAAGGTCGGCAAGGACGGCGTCATCACGGTGGAAGAGGGCAAAGGGGCCGAGACGACGATCAAGCTGGTCGAAGGGATGCAGTTTGACCGTGGCTACCTGTCCCCTCATTTCATCACCAGCCCGGACGAGATGGAGTGCGTGCTGGAGAAGCCGTACATCCTGATCCACGAAGACAAGATCAGCAACGCCCAGAAGCTGGTGCCGCTGCTGGAGGCGATCGCCAAGTCCAAGCGCCCGCTGCTGATCATCGCGGAGGACGTGGAGGGCGAGGCGCTGGCCACGCTGGTGGTCAACCACATGCGGGGCACGTTGAAGGCCTGCGCGGTGAAGGCCCCCGGCTACGGCGACCGGCGCAAGGCCATGCTGGAGGACATCGCCATTCTGACGGGCGGCCAGGCCCTGATGAAGGATATCGGCGTCAACCTGGAAAACGTCTCCATCAGCCAGTTGGGCCAGGCCAAGCGGGTCCGGATCCGGCAGGACGAGACGACGGTCCTGGAAGGGGCCGGAAAGTCAGACGCCATCCAGGGTCGGATCAAGCAGATTCGCGCCGAGATCGATGCCACCACCAGCGACTACGACCGGGAGAAGCTTCAGGAACGTCTGGCCAAGCTGTCGGGCGGCATCGCCCAGATCAACGTGGGCGCGGCCAGCGAGGCCGAGCTGAAAGAGAAGAAAGCCCGCATCGAAGACGCCCTGCACGCCACGCGGGCGGCCATTGAAGAGGGAATCGTGGTCGGCGGCGGAGTCGCCCTGGTCCGGTGCATGAAGGTGCTGGACAAGGTGACCGGCAGGGACGACGAGAACCTGGGCATCGACGTGGTCCGTCGCGCCCTGTCCGCCCCGCTGAAGCAGATCGCCGCCAATGCGGGCGTGGAGCCGGGCGTGGTCTTCCACAAGGTGACGGACAGCAAGTCGGCGTCGTTCGGCTTCAACGCGGAAGCCATGGAATACGGCGACCTTCTGGAGGCCGGTGTGATTGACCCGACAAAGGTCGTTCGGACCGCCCTGGAGAACGCGAGCAGCGTTGCTCGCACGCTTTTGAGCACGGACTGCCTCATCACGGAGAAGCCCAAGAGCGACGACGACAAGGGCGGCGGCGCCGGCGAGCCCGGCATGGACGACATGGACTACGATTGATGCCGCGGACTCACCGGCCCCGCGGGGCCCGGTCGCTGCGGAGGCAGACGGACGGAATCGAACCATCCAAGAGATACAGGACCCTGGCAGGGAACGAGCAACGGAGGATATCCCACAATGGCTACCGCAACCGCAAAGAAGCTGAAACTCAGGCCCCTGGACGACCGCGTCGTGGTGCATCCCATCGAGGCCGAAGAGCGAACCGCCGGCGGCATTCTGCTGCCCGACACCGCCCGTGAAAAGCCGCAGCGCGGCACCATCGTGGCCGCCGGCCCGGGCAAGCTGCTGGACAGCGGCAAGCGCGGCACGATGGACGTCAAGGAAGGCGACGAGATCGTATACGGCAAGTACTCGGGCACCGAGGTGGAAGTCAGCGGCGAGAAGTACGTGATTCTCCGCGAGAGTGATATCCTCGCCGTGGTGGGCAAGTAGAGCAAACGCAGCCAAGCGGTCCGCCTCGCGGATCGAGACGACAGGAGCAAGTCAATGGCCAAGCAACTGATGTTCAGCCACGA
>CAZBFW010000242.1:0-4122 GCA_964491135.1 uncultured Phycisphaeraceae bacterium
CCTATCCTACACTCTTTCCCTACACGACGCTCTTCCGATCTCCCGAGGAGAACCCTACGTGATGGTGGTGGACGCCGACAACAAGGTTCAGCAGCGGATGATCGTCGCGGATCGCGCCATGGCAGACAAATGGCTGGCCGCGTCCGGGCTCAACCCCGGCGACCGGGTGATTGTCGAAGGCCTCCAGCGGGTCCGCCCCGGTGCTTCCGTCCGGGTGTCCCCGGCCGGGACGGGCCTGGCGAAATCAACCTCAACCACCAGCGCACCGTCTGCCACGAACTGATCGGAGAGAATCAGTCATGCTATCGAGATTCTTCCTGGATCGGCCCGTTTTCGCCTGGGTCATCGCCATTGTCATCATGCTCCTTGGCGCGCTGGCCATCTACAACCTGCCCGTCGCGCAGTATCCGAGCATCGCCCCGCCGTCGATCCGCATCACCGCCTTCTATCCGGGCGCGTCGGCGGAAACGGTGGAGAACAGCGTCACCCAGATCATCGAGCAGAAGATGACCGGGCTGGACCGGATGATCTACATGTCCTCCACGAGCGACTCGTCCGGCTCGTCGGCCGTCGAGCTCACCTTTGCCCCCGGGACAGATGCGGATCTGGCCTGGGCCAAGGTGCAGAACAAGCTCCAGCTCGCCATGGCCAGCCTGCCGGAGGTCGTCCAGCGATCGGGCATCAGCGTCGGCAAATCCACGCGAAACTACCTGCTGATCGTGGGCCTGATCTCCGAAGACCGCAGCATGACCGCCGTCGACGTGCGGGACTACGCCCAATCCAGCCTGGAGAAGGTCCTCGCCCGCGTACCGGGGGTCGGCGAAGTGGAGGTGTTCGGGTCACAGTATGCGATGCGGGTCTGGCTGAATCCGGACAAGCTCACCGACTACCACCTGACGGTGGAGGATGTCATCGCGGCGCTGCGGGCCTACAACGTCGAGGTCTCCGCCGGCCAGTTCGGCGGGCTGCCGGCGGTCGAGGGCCAGCGTCTGAACGCCTCCATCGTCGTCCAGAACCTCCTCCAGACGCCCGAGGAATTCGCCGCCATTCCTCTGCGCAACAACCCGGACGGCTCGACCGTGCGCGTCAGCGATGTGGGACGGACCGAACTGGGGACCGATTTCTACGACATCGACGTCAACTACAACGGCCGACCCGCCGGCGGGCTGGCCATCCGGATGGAACCGGGTGCCAACGCCCTGAGTACGGCCAATGCCGTGAAGTCGCGGCTGGAGGAAATGAGCCGTTACTTCCCGCCGGGGCTGAAGATTGTCTATCCCTACGACACCACGCCGTTTGTCCGGGTGGCCATTCGCGAAGCGGTCAAGGCCCTGCTCCAGGCGATCGTGCTGGTGTTCCTGGTCATGTGGCTGTTCATGGGGAACATCCGGGCGACCCTGATTCCCACCATCTCGGTGCCGGTGGTGCTGTTGGGCACCTGTGCCGCGCTGGGCGTGTTCGGGTACTCCATCAACATGCTGACCATGTTTGCCATGGTGATCGCCATCGGGCTGCTCGTGGATGACACCATCGTCGTGGTGGAAAACGTGGAGCGGCTGATGAGCGAAGAGGGGCTCTCGCCCAAGGAGGCCACCGCCAAGTCCATGGGACAGGTCACCAGCGCCTTGATCGGCTTCTGCTTGGTGCTGACGGCTCTGTTCGGCCCCATGGCCTTCTTCGGCGGGTCCACGGGAGTCATCTATCGCCAGTTCTCCGTGACCATCATCACGGCCATGGTGCTGTCCCTGACCATGGCCCTGATCCTGAACCCCGTGATGTGCGCGTCAATCCTCAAGCCGGTGCCCAAGGGACACGAGGCGGCGGAAGCGGCCGTCTGGTTCCTGCGCCCGTTCTTTCTCGCGTTTGACCGCGTGTTCTATCGGTTCCGCGACGGCTTTGTGCGGGTCGTCGGCTACGGGCTTGCCCGCAAGCTGCGGCTCACATTCGTGTACCTTCTGATTGTGGGCGGCACGGGGTACCTGTTTCTGCGAATGCCCACGCGATACCTTCCGGACGAAGACCAGGGAATCCTCATGTGCCAGGTGATGATGCCCACCGGCGCCACGCTGGAGCAGACGCAAGCCGTCGCAGATGAAGTGCGGCGCCACTTCCTGGAACAGGAATCGGAAGCGGTCGACTCCTGCATGACGATTGTCGGCATGGGCTTCTCCGGCCGGGCGCAGAACAACGGAATGGTGTTTGCCAAGCTGAAGGACTGGGACCTGCGTGACCGGCCGGACCTGCGGGTCCGCAAGGTTGCAGACCGGGCGATGGCCAGGTTCGCCACGTTTCGGAACGCCATGGTGTTTGCATTTCCGCCGCCCCCTATCATCGAGTTGAGCAATGCCACCGGGTTCGACTTCCAGCTTGTGGACCGCGGGGGCAGCGGGCACGCCGACCTGATGCAGGCCCGCAGCCAGCTCCTCGGCATGGCGATGCAGGATTCGAGACTCACCCGGGTCCGCCCCAACGGCCTGGAGGACGTACCCCAGTACCGCGTGGACGTGGACTGGGAAAAGGCCGGGTCGCAGGGCCTGCCCATCCCGTCCATTCACAACACGCTTGTCGCCGCCTTCGGCAGCGCCTATGTCAACGACTTCATCCAGGGCGGCCGTGTCAAGCGCGTGTACGTCCAGGCGGACGCCCCCTATCGAATGCTCCCCTCAGACCTCGACCGGCTCTACGTTCGCAACACGGCCGGCAAAATGGTCCCCTATGCCTCGTTTGCCTCCGGCCGCTGGACGAGCGGCTCGCCCCGGCTCGAGCGATACAACGGCTTTCCGTCCCGCAGCATCCTGGGCGAGCCGGCGCCGGGCCGGAGTTCCGGCGAGGCCATGCAGACCATGGAAAAACTGGCGGCCAAGCTGCCGCAGGGGTTCGGCCATGACTGGACGGGGCTCTCCTACCAGGAGCAGATGGCCAGCAGACAGACGGCGCCGCTCTATGTCTTCTCCATCGTAGCCATGTTTCTCTTCCTGGCGGCCCTGTACGGAAAATGGGGCGTGCCGTTCGCCGTTCTGCTGATCCTGCCGCTGGGGATCATCGGCGGCACCCTGGCCACCAACCTGCGCGACCTGCCCAGCGACGTCTACTTCCAGATCGGAATGCTGAACACGCTGGGTCTGGCCACCAAGAACGCCATCCTGGTCGTCCAGTTCGCCATGGCCGGGGTCGCGGAAGGAATGAGCCTGGTGCAGGCGTCGCTCCAGGCGGTGAAGCTGCGGCTCCGCCCGATCCTCATGACCTCCACGACGACCGGCCTGTCCGTGCTGCCCCTGGCCCTCACCACGGGAGCCGGGGCAGGGGCCATGAATGCGATCGGCACGGTGGTGCTGGGCGGCATGGTCACCGGAACCATCCTGGTGGTGCTGTTCACGCCGCTGTTCTACGTGATCATCGAGAAGACGTTCGGCCGGCAGAAGCACGCGGCCTGACGCGGGGGTCGGCGCCGCTCTACTGGAGGGAATGACACTTCAGGCAGTTCGGCGGCGATTCCTCATACGGGGGGTGGTCGGCAGGCAGCCTGCGGATCGGGTCCTCCCCGAAGTGGCACTTGGTGCACGTCACCACGAGGTCGGCCTCCTCGTCGCTGCGCTGGGCCTCGAACACCATGGCATACGGGCCAAGCACCATGCGCCCGCTGGTCTGCCCTTCGTCAAACCAGACGGAGCCTGTAAGCGTTGCACCCTCCGCACCGCCGACAACGGTGTACTCATCGCCGGCCTCGGCATCGGATGGCGTCTGGCGGAAATGCACGAGCATCTGCGTGCGTACCGCCCCGTCCTCGCGGATGATCATCACCCGCCAGCACATGCACCCGCAGCGGGCGAGCATGAACTCGCCGGCGTCGGCCGCAGGGTCGTCCACGCTTTTGAGCCGACCGAAATACGGCTGCGTGTCCGGCAGCTTCACGTACGTATCAGCCCCGCCGTCCGATGCGGGACCGACCGACGACGACGCACCGCACCCCGCCAGCACGACCAGCCCCACTGCCATAACGCGCTTCACGATGTCGATCTCCGATCCGGGGTGCCTCTGGGCAACCAGCCTGACCACCGGTGTCCTCCGGCGCCAGGCACAGGCAGGCCAGCCAAGACCGCCGGCTCAGCGCATACAGCAGGG
>CAZBFW010000242.1:4132-6428 GCA_964491135.1 uncultured Phycisphaeraceae bacterium
GGCCTCCCCTTGTATATCGATCCCGTCGGCCTGTTCCCTTGAGCATCTGAGTGGCCGGTACACTACCCCATTCCCACCCCGCTGGATACACTCAGTCCGTCCACGGCAGGCGCCCCGGGCGCATCAGCCCGGAGGGCTGACCCCGGCCCCCCCGGCACGGTCCCGCGGGCGTCTCGGAAACGAGCGCTAATGTGAGTGGCGATGATATAATTGCGTCGTGGTTGTGTGCAGCGCCGGCCTAACCGCGCAGAACGGTCCGCTCGAAAAAAACCCGTACCCCAGCATCAAGAACCCGCCCGAAATGGCTTTGCCGATTCCAGCCGCCCAGCCGATGATATACGGGGGCGCCCGGAAACAGGGCTCCAGGAGAGCGCGTCATGATGCATTGGAAGCGTGGGAGCTTGGTCTGTTTGGGCTGGGCGTTGATCGTAGCGCTGCCGGCGGGTTGCGGTGTCAGCGCCGGAGGCGGCGCCTTGTCCGGATGCGGAACCTGACCGTATGCCGACGGCGCTGCAGGTGGCAGCGAAGGAAACGACGACTGCAACGAACTGCTGGTTTCGCGTGACGCGGCGCTCGCCCGCTTGATCAATGAAACCGACTCGGCGGAAGACTGGCCCCAGCACGAAGCCTACTGCCAGTACGTCCACGCAACGCTCACCTGGCTCGACCAGGGCTGCTGCGAGGATGTGGAGGTTGAAGAGGACCTGCCGTGCGACGATGCGGCGCTGGACTACGAGGACCTCCAGGCATCCCAGTGCAGCGTGCAGTGACGCACGGCACCGGAACAATCTCGGATTCGCGTACGGTGAGGCCCGTCGGAGTCTCGGTCGGCATCCGGGCGAAGTCAGAACAGCGGGTACACAAACGGAGCCAGTGACGACGAGCCGGCAAAGACGATCAGGGCGCCGACCAGCAACAGCACCAGCACGAGCGGAATCATCCACCACTTCTTCTCGTGCCGGATGAACGCCAGAAACTCTCTCGCCAATGACGGTTTGGCCATGTTCCTCTCAACTCCGCCCATCGGGCGATCTCATTCCGTCAGAACACCGGCCTCCAGGGCCACGCTCCGCTTCATGCCCGCATCATAGTCCACCCGACCCGGCTTGGTCGACACCACGCAATTGCCGATCACCAGCACGTCGATGCCCGTGTTCAGGAACGTGCGGATCGCATCCTGCGGCGTGCAGACGATCGGCTCACCCCGGACGTTGAACGACGTGTTCAGCACCAGCGGCGTGCCCGTCAGATCACCGAAGGTGCGGATCAGCCGGTAGAACCGGCCGTTCTCCGTCTCCGTCACCGTCTGAACCCGCCCGGTCCCGTCCTGGTGTGTGATGGCCGGCACCTCCGCCCGCTTGTCCGGCCGAACCCTCGGGACCAGCAGCATGAACGGCGCGTCCATGCCCGCCGGCATCTCAAAGTATTCATGCGCCCGCTCCTTCAGCACGCTGGGCGCAAACGGCCGGAACGGCTCGCGGAACTTCACCTTGGCGTTGATGATCTCCTTCATCTTCGGGTTGCGCGCATCGGCCAGCAGGGAGCGCGCCCCGAGAGCCCGCGGCCCGAACTCCAGCCGACCCTGGAACCACCCCACCACCCTGCCCTCCGCGATCAGCCGGGCCGTCGCGTTCAGCAGGTCTTCCTCCTGGACGTACGGTTCATACGCAAGGTCCGCCGCCCCCAACGCGGCCTCCACCTGCTCGTCACTGAAGCCCGGACCCCAATACGCATGCTTCATCACGAACGTCCGCGGGTTCTTCAGCACCGAGTTGTACAGGTAAAACGCGGCGCCCACCGCCCCGCCGGAGTCACCCGCCGCCGGCTGGATGAAGATCCGCCGGAAACCCGATTCCTGCAGCATCCGCCAGTTCGCCACGCAGTTCAGCCCGACGCCCCCGGCCACGCACAGGTTCTCCATCCCCGTCTCGCGCCGCACGTGCGAGGCCATCTTGACCATGATCTCTTCCACAATCTTCTGCCCGGAGTGGGCAATGTCCTCGTGGAATGACTCGAGCGGGCTCTCCGGCTTGCGGGCCGGCCGCCCGAACAGCGCTTCCCACCGGCGGTTGAACATCCGCCGCGTGGAATAGGTGTGGGCGAAGTACTTCATGTTCAGCCGGAAGCTGCCGTCGTCGCGGATGTCCACCACCTCGTGGAACCGGTCCACGTACGTCGGCTTGCCGTACGGGGCCAGGCCCATCACCTTCCATTCCGCGTCGTTCACCCGGAAGCCCAGGTACGCGGTGATGGCGCTGAACAGCAGACCCACGGAATGGGGAAAGCGAATCTCCTT
>CAZBFW010000243.1:0-6419 GCA_964491135.1 uncultured Phycisphaeraceae bacterium
GTTCTCGCCGGAAGCGCTCTCCGCCCTGTTGCTCAAGAAGCTGGTGAAGGACGCCCAGGAGCAGATCGGCGAGATCGCCGGGGCCGTGATCACCGTGCCCGCGTACTTCGGTGACCGCCGCCGCAAGGCGACGGAAGATGCCGGCCGGATTGCCTCCCTGCACGTGATGGACATCATCAACGAGCCGACGGCCGCCGCCTTGGCCAACGCCTTTCGCTGCTACGTGGAGCGTGGCGGGTCCACCGCCCGATTTGAGCTGGCGGGCATCGCGGCCACGGCGCCGTCCACCACGCTCGTGTTTGACCTGGGCGGCGGAACGTTCGACGTGACGATCATCCGCATCAACGGGCCGCAGTTCGAGGTGGTCGCCACGGGCGGCGAGGTGCGGCTGGGCGGTGTGGATTTCGACGCGCGGCTGGTCGACTGGTACTGCGAAGAGTTCACACGGCGTCACGGCGTGGACCCGCGCGACCAGGAGGAATCACTGGCCCGCATCCGGCACACGTGCGAGGAAGCCAAGATCGCGCTCAGCACGCGGCCGGCCACCGCCATCATCGCCGACCATCTCGGCCGCGAGCTTGCTCTGCCGATCAGCCGCCGGCAGTTCGAACAACTGACGGCCGACCTGGTCACCCGGGCCCGCATCTCCACGGAAATGCTCGTGCAGGACGCGCTGCTCACCTGGGAACGGATTGATGACGTGCTGCTGGTGGGCGGCTCCGTCCAGATGCCTGCGATCCAGGAGATGCTGCAGCAGGTATCCGGCAAGAAGCCCAACACCGCCATCGCCCCGCGTGAAATCGTAGCGCACGGCGCCGCCATCCATGCCGCGATCCGGCACCTGACGGACAGCCCGGTGCAGACGCTCCCGGACGGCGGACGCCGCATCGACAGCGGTTGGGGAAACGGAGAACCGGACGATGAGCCGATCCGGCTTTTCACGTTCGACCCTCCCGTGATGGAAGCCGCCCGGCAGGTGCAACTGACCGACGTGAACTCGCACAGCCTCGGCGTGATCGTCCGTTCGTCGCGCGAGGCACGCACGGTGAACTCGATGATCATCCCCCGGAATACGCCCCTGCCCGTCACACGGACCAAGGTGTTCGGCACGGAAGCGCAGAACCAGCGGCTGGTGCGCGTCCCCATCGTGGAAGGCGAGACGCGCGACCCGCACGGGTGCACCCAGATCGGCGAATGCGTGATCCACGAGCTGCCGCCGGGACTGCCGAAGGGATCGCCCGTGGAAATCACGTTCCGCTACGACTCGAGCGGGCGGGTCCACGTGCGGGCGGTCGAGCTGATGTACAACACGACGGCGTCCGCGGAAATCCATCGCACATCGGGCTTCGGACAGGCCGATCTGTCCAAGTTGACCGACGCGGTTCGGGAAATCGAGCTGGAGTAGTCCGGCACATCCCGGAACAGCTCCGGAGGTGCGCATATGCCTTCATCCACGGACGATGACGCCTATGTCCGTTTTCTGGATCTGCCGCCCGGGCCGCGCCCGCCCCACCATTACGCGCTGCTGGAGCTGGAGATCTTCTGCAGCCAGCCGGAGCGAATTGAAAACGCCGTTCTGAAACTCTTCCGCCGCATCAAACCCTACGAAGACAACGCGGACCGCAAGACCCGCGAGCAAATACAGGATGTCATGAACCAGATCGCCACGGCCCGCGTGGTGCTCATGGACGCCCGGGCCAAGGATGCCTACGACCGGGACCTGGCCGAACGACTGGGTCTGGACCGCGATGCCATCATCGAGTCTCGCCTGGCCACGCCCCGGCCGGAACATGAGCTGATCGTGACGGCCGGACCGGGCCTGGTGGGGCACCGGCTGCCTCTGCCCACGGACGTCACCGTCTCCATCGGAAGCGATCCCCACTGCACGCTGACGCTGGAGTCGGCGCGAATGAGCCCCCTGTACGCCCGCCTCCGCTGGGACCACGACCGTTGGTGCTTCGAACAGGTGGATCGAAGGCGCATCTGTCTCGTGAATGATCAGCGACTGCCGAAGCACAACCCGGTTGACGGAGACGCCTTCGACCTCGGCGGGTATCGACTGCGGTTTCGCAGCATCACCGCCGGGCCGCTTGCGGGCGGGGGCGGACCTCCGCCGTTGTCGCTGACCCTCCAGGCCGGCCCGAGCATCCCCGACCCGCATTTTCACGCCCTGCCGACGGAGACCGTTCTCGTGGGAAACGACGACACCGCACTCTGGCAGTTGGCTCATCCCATGGTGTCGCGGCATCACTGCCGCATCGAGCCCGCCCGCGGAATCTGGACGGTCAGCGATCTGCACAGCACCAACGGCACACGCGTCAACGACGATGAGGCCGGCGCCGACTACCCGCTCCGGCATCGAGACCGGCTCTCCATCGGTCCCTTCGAAATCCAGGTGAGCCTGCGCCGATAGACAAAGCCGCCGCGTCAACCCCGCAGGCACGCTTCACCGGGGCATGGGCGCTTATCCCTTGATCACGCCCAGCGGCCGCAGCCGGCAGACGATCTTGCTGAGCCCGGCCTGCTCCACCACCGACACCACGTCCTGGACGTCCTTGTACGCATCGGGCTGTTCCTCATCCAGCCCGGCCCGGCTGCGCGCACGCGCGTACACGCCGCGGGCGGCCAGCTCCTTCTGAATGGACCGCCCTTGGGCGGCTCGAATGGCCGCATGACGCGACAACAAACGCCCCGCCCCGTGGCACGTGCTGCCGAATGTGCTCTCCATCGCGCCGGATTGCCCGACCAGCACGTAGCTGCACCGGCCCATGTCCCCGGGAATGATCACCGGCTGACCGACCTTCCGGTATCGCGGAGGCACTTCCGGGTGGCCTGGGGGATACGCCCGCGTCGCCCCTTTCCGATGGACACACAGGCTCTTGCGGACCCCGCCCACCTCAAACGTCTCCATCTTCGCGATGTTGTGAGCCACGTCGTACACCAGGTGCATGCCCAGAGACTCCCAGGGCCGGTCGAGCACCTCGCGGAAAGCCTCGCGCACCAGATGCGTCATGATCTGCCGGTTCGCCCAGGCAAAGTTCGCCGCGGACCGCATGGCCTTGAGGTAATGCTGACCCTCCTTCGAATGCACCGGGGCACAAACCAGTTGCCGGTCAGGCAGGTCGATGCCGTACGCCTTCGGCACGCCCCGCAGGTCGCGGATGGCGTCGTCGCACACCTGGTGACCCAGCCCGCGGGAGCCGGAGTGAATCATCACCGTCACCTGACCCGCGTTCAGCCCGAGCGATTCGGCGGCCTCTGCGTCGAAGACCTCTTCCACCACCTGGATCTCGACGAAGTGGTTGCCCGAGCCGAGCGTGCCGCACTGGCCCTGCCCGCGCTGCCGGGCCCGGTCGGAGACGCAACCGGGATCGGCTCCGTCCAGCCCGCCGCGTGCCTCGGTCACCTCCACGTCGTCCGCCACGCCGTACCCGCGTTCAATGACCGCGGCGGACCCGCGACTTAACACGTCATCCAGGTCACGCCCTTTCAGCCGGACCTCCCCACCCTCACCCACGCCGCAGGGAACGTGCTGGAACAGCGAGTCCGTCAGTTTCGCGACGCGGGAACGCAGCTCCCCCGCAGCCAGATCGCTGCGGATCAGTCGCACGCCGCAGTTGATGTCGTACCCCACGCCCCCGGGGCTGATCACGCCGCCGTTCTCCGGGTCCGTAGCCGCCACACCCCCGATGCAGAACCCGTAGCCGAAGTGTATGTCCGGCATCGCCAGCGAATGCTTCACGATGCCGGGCAGCGTGGCCACGTTCGCCACCTGGCTGACGCAGGGATCCTGCCCCACAGACTTCATGAGCGTCTCGTCGGCGTAGATGATGCCGTCCACGCGCATCCCCGGCACCGCATCCTTCGGAATCCGCACGCGGCAGGCGTCGATCCGCTCCAGCTTGACGGAAGGGGTTTGCGTCATGACAGCCTCCTCCCTGTGGGCCGAGGTCGGCCCAGCCCGACCACTTCACCGCCGATTCTATGCGATCAGAGGTCGAGAATCACGGTTGCCTCGAAACGCCCGCCGCGCCGCGTGACGTCCAGCCCGTGATACGTCACCGCCTTCACTCCGCTGTCAAACCGGGACCGGGCCGCATCCACCGGCCACGCCCGGCATTCGGCGGTCAGTCGGCAATCCGTGACTTCCTGGAAGGACACGTCCTCCACGCGCTGCCCGTGTGTATCAAACCGGAACAGCAGCTCCGCGAGCCAGTCGTGGAACAAATCGGTAAGGTCAGGTGCCTGGACTTCGATCCGCAGCCGCTCTCCGTCACCCGCCGGCTTCAACTCGCCCAGCAGGTGATAAAACCCCTCGGCCGCAATGGCAAACAGATCCTCTCGCGTCGGCCCCCAGACGTGCAGCTTCACGTCAGCGGTGTGCTCCAGGAACTCGTATCCGGAGTCTGAAGATTGCATGAGGCTCACGGGGATTCGCGCGCCGCCGCTCCGTCCTTCCGCTCCGCCATCCCGAAGGGAGCGTCCGGGCACGCACTACAGGTCCTCGTCCACCCGGCGAATGTCCGCGCCCACCGCGTTGAGCTTCTCTTCGATCTTCTCGTACCCGCGGTCTATGTGGTACGCACGGCGGACCATCGTCTTGCCCTTGGCGATCAACCCGGCCAGGACCAGTCCGGCCGAGGCCCGCAAGTCCGAGGCCATCACCGGCGCGCCCACCAGCCGCTTCACCCCCTGCACGATGACCGTCGGGCCCTCCTTCCGCAGACGGGCCCCCATGCGGTTCAGCTCCGCCACATGGAGGAATCGATCCGGGAACACCTTCTCACAGACCACGCTGTTTCCGTCGGCCAGGCACAGCAGCGCCATGATCTGGGCCTGAAGGTCCGTCGGAAAGCCGGGGTAGGGCTGCGTCGTGATCTCCACCGGCTCCAGCCGGCGCGACGACGACACGGAAACCCCGGTCTCCGCCCGCTCCACGATCACGCCGATCTTTCGCAAACGATCCACAACCGCCAGCATGTGCTCGATCCGCGCGTTTTTCAGCAGCAAGTCGCCGTTCGTGATCGCGGCCGCCATGGCAAACGTGCCGGCCTCGATGCGGTCCGGCAGAATCGTATGCTCGCACCCCCGCAGAGACTGCACGCCGTCAATGGTCACCCGCGGCGTGCCGTGCCCGCTGATCTGCGCCCCGCACTTGTTCAGAAACTCCGCCAGGTCGCTGATCTCCGGCTCACAGGCGGCCGACTCGATGATCGTCCGCCCCTCCGCCAGCACCGCCGCCATCATCACATTGGCCGTCCCCGTCACGGTTGAGCCGAACGCACCGCCCAGGAAGATCTCCGCCCCCTTGAGCTTCTTCGCCCGCAACAGCATGTCACCGTTTACCAGGTCGAAGTCAGCCCCCAGGGCCAGCATGCCCTGAATGTGCAGGTCCACCGGCCGGTCGCCGATGGCACAGCCGCCGGGCATGGCCACCTGCGCCTGTTTCCGCTTGGCCAGAAGCGGACCCATCACGCAGATGCTTGCCCGCATCTTGCTTACTTCCTTGTATTCCGCGTGGCAGTTCATTTCGTCCTCGACCCGCACCTTCACGGTCCCCGGGCCGAGCCACTCGAACGAAAGCCCCAGCTTCTCAAGGATCCGGATCATCTGGCGAACGTCGGCCAGGTCCGGAACGCGGTGCAGAATCGTCTCCCCCTCGCAGAAGATTGTTGCCGCCAGAATGGGCAGCGCCGCGTTCTTCGAACCGCTGATCTCGATCGTGCCACGCAGGCGAGCACCCCCGGTAATCTCAAAACAATCCACGGATCATTACCCTTTCTCGAAAATGAACTGCACAACCCGGTCCTGATTCCGACCGGCTTCGCGCCAGCTTCCGCCTGCCCCGTATCGCCCCGTGCCCCGGAACAGTTCAAGCACCGCGTCGCGCTGCCCGTCGCCCAGTTCCAGCCAGACGGAGCCGCCGCCAGCCAGAACCTCGTGACCTTCCGCCGCAATCCAGCGGTAGAATGCCAAGCCGTCCTCGCCCCCGGCCAAGGCCGTCCGCGGTTCGTACTCACGGACCTCCGGCGGCAACGAGGCCCACTCCCGCTCCGCCACGTACGGCGGATTCGAAACCAGCACGTCAAACCCGTTCCCCCCACCACCCCCATTTCTGATATCGGCTGGAAGCCGCAATCCGTCCGCCTCGATAAACGCCAGACGCCCGCCCAGGCCGTGCCGCTCCGCGTTCCGGCGAGCGACCGCCAGAGCCTCCGGGCAGACATCGCTGGCCACCGCCGTCACCTGGGGCACCCTGGACAGAACGGCCACCGCAATACAGCCGCTGCCCGTTCCCAAATCCAGAAGCCGAATGGGGCGGTCCCCCAGCGTCCGGCAATGCTCAACTACCTTATCCACCAGAAGTTCCGTTTAGATCGGAAGAGCGTCGTGTAGGGAAAGAGTGTAGGATAGGGTGT
>CAZBFW010000244.1:0-6378 GCA_964491135.1 uncultured Phycisphaeraceae bacterium
GATGGAATCTCGTGACTGGAGTTCAGACGTGTGCTCTTCCGATCTTATGCGTGCGGCGGCGTTCGGCCACCGTGATCTCGATGCGGTTTTCGCCCATTTCCAGCGGGATGTTGTCCTTGGCAAAGCCCCCCGTACTGTAGACCTCCACGTCGTCGCCGTTCACAGTTGCACGATGTCCGGGCCGCGTGCGGCCCAGCAGGTGAACCATGGGACGGGTGGTACGGAAGCCGTCCTGCGGCTGAAGGACGGCCAGGAACGGCTGCCTGCGTGCTTCGCCCGATTCGGGCACGGTCACACTGATGCGTGAGGTCTGCCCGACTTCGACCTCCACAGGTTCCGTGGTAACTGCGGGCGCGCCGACGTACTCCACCCGGCATTGCACTTGGCCGGGCGGGACGTTGAGGAACGCGAACCGGCCATCCGCGCTGCTGGTCCACGTCTGCCGAAAGGCCCCGCGGGGCCGAACGTCCTCATCGACCGGCTCGAGCGACACCCAGGCATCCTCCAGCGGCTCGCCGTCGTCAGCGAGAACGGTGCCCATCACCACGCCGAACTGCGGGTCGGTCACACGAGCGGGCACGGGCACGGGAGCCCTTTCCTGGTAGAGCTCTTCGTGGGCGCGTTCGATGACGCCGCGCTGGAGCGCGGACCGGAAGTTCCACAGCACGGTGCCCAGGGCGCCGGCCTCGCGCGTGAGGCGGATCTGCTGCAGATTCTCCTCCGGGTTGAAGACGTTCTGCCCTCCTACGAAATGGTCCGGCCCCACGCCGCGGATGAAGTCTTCCATCAACTCGTCGTAGTTCGGCTTGGGGTCCGCGAGGTTCCAGTAGATCATCGGCATTAATACATCCATCGCGCCCAGGCGGCACCAGTTCCACGTGTCCTGGTAGTAGTCGTGGAAGCCGCTGCTGAACCCGCCGTAGCCGTCGATGTGGTGGCGGTTGTAGATGCCCCACGCGGCGCAAGAGATCAGGATGTCCGGCTTCTCCGACCAGATCTCCGCCGCCAGGTCGTTGACGAACTTGTCAAGCTGCTCCCGCTGCCAGTCGGACCATTCCATCAGGTTCGGATTGCCCCGCTCCATGAACCGGCGGCGGCTGACGGGATCGTGGCTGTACTCGACGCCCGGGTAGCGGATGCGGTCCAGGTGGACTCCATCCACGTCGTACCGCCTCACGAAATCCATGATCACGTTGCGGAGATACGCATGCACGCCGGGCACACCCGGGGAAAGGTAGAAGTACTCGCTGCGGGCGATCCGCCCCTCCGCGTCCATGCACACCCACGGCTCCGACGCGACGGGCCCGTGGCGGTAGAAGAGGTGCTGCGGGTCTTCTGCGACGTTCGGCCGACGCTGGGAACGCAGCGGCATCGGGTTGATGTAGGCATGGAAGGCAATCCCGCATTCATGCGCCTGCTCGAGGGCGAGCGCCACCGGGTCGAATCCGGGACTTTGCCCTCCGAACAGCACCGACCACGGCTCGAGGTCGCTGGGGTAGAGAGTCTCGGCCTCCCCGCGGACCTGGAACACCACCGCATTGAAATTCGCTTCCGCGAGCGTGTGGAAGACCTGGACGATCTTCGCCCGGCATTCCTCCGGGTCCCTCGATGTCCACTCGAAGCGCGAAACCCACGCCGCGCGAAACTCCGCCGGCGTCTCCGTCGGCGCGGCCGGCGCCGTGTCCGCAACGGCTGACAATGCTGCGATGAAAAGGCAAGCCCACATTTTCGTCACCTCCTCGAACTTCCGGCAACAGCGCTGCTCGACCCACCGCCGCGTGCCCCGTGCCACTATACCCCCCGACCTCATCGCCTCAAACACGACGATACAAAAAGCCCCACCCGCAACCCCGGTCTTGTCACGCGAACTCGCCACGCGGAAGCGTTCACCGTCCCCAATTCAGAGCCGTGCGTCCCCCTGGACGCCCATTGCGGTTATGATCCGCAGCTCGACGCGCGTATCGTGGTGAGGCGGCCCGGCGTACGCCCGGTCCCGGAGGAATACCGTGATCCATCGCATTTACCTGAGCCTGTGTGTTCTGTTCGGAACGAGTTGTGTTGATCTCGCTGCCGCCCGGGCCGAGTCCGACCTCAAACTGGAGAATGCCTTCGTTCGGCGCGTCCTCCACGAAACGGACGGCACGTGGCGAACGGTGCGACTCGAGCGGACCGACGGATCAGACCGGCTGGACCTGGACAGCGACGAGCTGCACATCACTCTGCTGGATGGTACCACGCTGACCATGGCGGATTTCCGATGCGACGGCAGGCCGACCCTCACCCGGGACGGGGCGATGCAGACGCTCGCGATCCGCTATGTCCCCAGGCGGGCGGAACCCGGGCCGTTGCGCGATGTAACGATCGAATATCGCCTGGGCAGCGAACCCTACCTGCGAAAGACGATTCATCTGACACTCGCCCCTGGAGAAATCATCGACCGACTCGACGTGGAGCGGTTTCGCGTGAGCGCGCCGCTGGACCGCGGCGGACGCGGCGAGCCGGTCTTCATCGGCAATGCCTGGTTCGCCGGGCTGGAGTATCCTGGTGGCCGCACCAGCCACGAAGAAGGCCGGGTGCTCCTGGCGCATTTCCCCGGCCGCCCGCCGCGCCCCGGCGACGACGCGGAGACAACCGTCGTCAGCAAGACCGCCGTGCTGGGCGTCGGCGCCAAGGGCGATCCGCTCGAGCTGGCCTTCGCCGACTACCTCGACACGATCCGCCGACCCCCGCGCATCATGCTCCACTACAACAGCTGGTATGACTTCCGTGGAACGGAAATCACCAACGACGCCATCGTCTCGACGTTTGACGCGTTCAGAAAGAACGTGCTCGATCCGTACGGAATCGCCATGACCGCCATGGTGCCCGACGACGGGTACCAGGAGCCGAAGTCCATCTGGGTCCCCCGGCCGGTCCTCTTCCCCGACGGCTTCCGCACACTGCGACAGGCACTGGAGGAAAGGGGCACACGGCTGGGACTGTGGCTCCCCTTTAACGGCTTCAACCTGGACGTGGCGTGGGGCCGCGAGCAGGGATACGAGACCTCCGATCGCGGCCGCTATTACTGCCTGACCGGCCCGAAGTACAACGCCGCCATCCGTGCCGCCCTCGAACGCATCATCCGCGAGGGCAACATCAACTACTTCAAGCACGATTTCAACCAGCTCCAATGCTCCGCCGAGGGCCACGGCCACCTGCCCAACGAACGCCACGGCCACGAGGCCAACCTGGACGCCCAACTCGACCTCATGGCGTTTGAGCGCACGCTCCAGCCCGACATCTTCCTGAACGTGACCAGCTTTGTCTGGCACTCCCCGTGGTGGCTGATGCACGCCGACACGGTCTGGATGGACTCCAGCGACTACGGCTACAACAAAACGTGGCCGCAACTGTCGCCGCGCGAATGGGACATGAGCTACCGAGACGTGCACTTCCACAATGTGTACGTCCGCCAGCGCCGCCTGGTCCCGGTGTCCGCCATGATGACGCACGGGATCATTCACGGACGGTACCAGCCGCTCGGCGGCCCCGACGAAACGCTGCGGGAGTTCGCCGACAACGTGATGATGTACTACGGCCGCGGCGTACAGCTCATGGAGTGGTACATCACGCCCGACATGATGACGGCCGACCGCTGGAACGTCCTCGGCCGCGCGACCCGCTGGGCCATTCAGAACCGCGACGTGCTGGAGCAGTCGGTCTTCGTGGGCGGCGACCCGGCCGCCGGCAAGCCGCACGGCTACGCCCACTTCAAGGGCGACCGCGGCATCCTCGTCCTGCGGAACCCAGACCTCACCGCCCAGGAGCTGAGCATCCCGTTCGACAAGACCACGCGCTATCGCGGACGGCCCGGCCAGTCGTTCGCCGGCCGCGTGATCTATCCGTACGTGGAACCGCTGCCGGATCGCTTCACCTCCGGCCGGCCCATCAACGTGAACCTGCCCGGCGCATCCGTAACGGCCATCGAACTGGCGCCCGGCGAGCCGAGCGAACCGCCGCACGCCCCCTTTGCTCCTCTGAATGGCCGGGCCGAGCTGTCGGTGTCCGACAACGACCAACCCGTCATCGAGGTCGACGTATCCGTGCCGGACGAAGCCATGCCCCGGTGTGAAGTGCTGATCGTCGCGCGGACCGCCGCCGCAAGCCCGCCGGCCCAGGCAACGGTGACGCTCGACGGTAACGCCGTTCAGCCGCGTCAGGCCGACGGCCCGACCTGGCGCATGCAGAGCGTGGATTTGCGGGCACGTTGTGGCCAAACCGCCAGGCTCCGCTGGACGCCCGACCGTGACGCATCGGTCTTCAGCGCGCCCCCAACCACCATCGATGTATGGCTGCTCGCCGACCGGCCGATTGAGGCTGTTTCGGCTACCGATGACTCGTTGCCGCCGGCCATCGCACAAGCTTGTCGAAGGCAGTCGCTCCGCCTGGCCGAGGGCCTGACCCTTCGCCGTGAGAACCCGCGCCGCCTGCCGGACGCGGCACTGGCTGACATTCGGGCCGCCAAACTGCGAATCCGCGTGTTCGACTCGAATTCCGAACCACGCTATCGCGACAAGTTCATCCACCTCAACGGCCAGAGGCTCGCCGCCGTGCCCGCGAACACCGGCCCCCTCTCCGCCTGGCAGGAGCACGTGATCGACGTGACCGGTCCCGCGCTGGCAGCCCTCCGCCGGAAGAACGAGGTGATCGTGGACAACCCCGTCGGCGACTTCTTCAAGATTGGCGGACTTGCTCTGGCCGTCCAACTGCCCGACGGCGCCTGGGCCGAGACGGTCCCACACAACACGGTCTACAGCAGCATCCGCGAGTGGGCCCACTTCGAAGGCACGCCCTTCGACCAGGCCCGCAGTCCGTCCATCAATCTGGAGTTCCAGCCCTGACCCCCAAGGCCCGCGTTCGCCAACGGACACCCCGAGGGCTTCTGATTGCATCCCGTCAACTCCGCAGGTAGCCTGCTATGCATGACTCGGAAGAGCATTCTGGCAGGAATCGGACTGGTGGTGCTGGCAGGCTGCGCGACGCCACCGCGGGCCGCAACCTCAACGGATCGAGTACCAGACCTCGACCGCCGCTACGCGGCGATGGCGGCGCAGTGCGAGCCCTACGGCGACGGCGGGCGCCTGGTACTCCAGACGGCCTATCGCGTGCTCCGCGAGGGATACGCCAAGGGCCGCTGGCCGGCGGTCGGGCTCGAGGACCTCTTCGCCGAGGCTATCCAGGAAGGGGCAGGCCTGTTCAACGATCCGGACCGCCGGTGGGGCCGCACTACGGCCGTCGAGACCAAGGACATGCTCGGCCAGACCACCATCGGGCCGTGGCAGATCACCATCGACAACGTGCGGCACATCTACGGCCGGCCGTACGGGATCACCCCGGACTGGCCCGAGGAAAAGGTGTATGCGTACTGCCGCGACCACCCGGACGTTCAGGCCCGCATGATCGCGGACTACGTCCAGGAGGCATACACGAAGTACGGCCGGCGAGGTCCATACGGCATTCAGCGGTACTTCTGGCTGGAGGCGTACGTGCGCGGCTGGATCGGACAGGGCCGGTGGGATGAGCCGGTCCTGCCCACGCCGCCGGACGGCGACTGGACGAAGCTGACGCCCGAGATGAAGGCGGACACGGGATTCTACGCGAAGCAGATCCTGGTGGGCTGGCGAGGCAATCCCCGTGGGCTGCTATACTGGCTGTGCGTAACAGGGGATGAAGACGCAATTCGGGCGGCGCTGCGCACGTGGCGCGACCAGCGGCGGATGGAATGGGACGAAACGGCGGGCGATGCCGTGCTCACGAATCAGCCGGGGGGCTTTGCCGTTCGCCCGGAAGACCTGAGGCACATGGAGGGGTTCCCGGAGTGTCACGTGATGGTGACGCGGCTGGCCCGAGAGGTGCTCGCGGAAGAGGGGCGGTGACCAATGGGTGACATTCACATCCGCGCGATGGAAGGCGGCGACCTGGCGGGCGTGCTGCGAGTCTGGAACCGCACGATGAAGCGCGACCCGATCGACGGCATGCGGTTCGCCCGCTTCGTTCTGGCCGATTCGGACTACCGGCCGGGACCGGATTCGGGGTTCTTCGTGGCTTTGCGCGGCACGGAGCCGGTGGGATTCTGCCGCGCAGTGGTGCGACGGTGGCCGGATGATCGGCCGGGCGTGGAACGGGACGAAGGCTGGATTCCGGTTCTGGCCGTCGATCCGGGCTGTCGTCGGGCCGGGGTGGGCGCGGCCCTGCTGGACACCGCGTTGGACTTCTTCCGGCGGCAGAAGCGCAGACGGATCTGGGTATGCGGGACGCCGCTTTCCGCGCCGGGCGCCCTGACGCCGGAAGAAGTAGATCGGAAGAGCACACGTCTGAACTCCAGTCACCGCTCATTAT
>CAZBFW010000245.1:0-6366 GCA_964491135.1 uncultured Phycisphaeraceae bacterium
CCCACGTCCACGTCGCCGTCCGTATCGAAATCGAACGCCTCGCAGCCGATCTCCACCGGACCGGCGTCCGGGCCGGTCAGACAGCCCGGCATCAATGCGAAATCCTCCCCGTCCACGTCGCCGTCGCCATCGTAATCTCCGTACGCCGGCGACAGCACGCCCCAGATCTCCACGTCATCGATGTTCCAGCCGGGGTACGTCGTGTAGTCGTCCGTCGGCCCCATCCCCCACCGGACCCGGGCCGCGCCGGAACCGTCAACCACCTGTGAAAGGTCCAGCGTCATCTGCGCCCATTCCACATCGGTGACGGTCACGCCCGCGTTGGACCACATCCGCGTCCAGCTCTGCCCGTCCGCCGACGCCTCCACGCTCGCCGTGTCAAAGCCCTCCACACCCAGCCAGCGCCGGAAGCGAAGCTCCGCACCGCTGACCCGGCTCAGGTCCACCGCCGTCGTGGTCAGATAGTGCGCCGGCAGATTGTTCGCGTAATCCCCGTACAGGTTGTAGCCGTAGACATATTGCCCGGTGTACCCCGCAAGCGGGTCGCGATTGTGCGTGCCACCGCCCTTCGGCGTCCCGTAGGCCCACTGACCCGTGTAGCTCCAGCCTGGGTTGACCGTCAGCGGCCACGAGTACACCAGCTCCGGCGGACCCGCCTCGATGACCACCGTCACCGTCGCCTCGTTGGAATCGCCGCCGTCCGGCGCCATCCCCCCGTCGTTCGCCACGAACCGGATGCTGTCCGTGCCGGACACCCCCCACGACGGCCGGTAGAGCACCCGATTCTCTCCGCCGGTCAGCGTGTACGGCACCGCCGTGATCCACTGCTCCGTCACCACGTCTCGCAATCCGCCGCGCGTGGGCAATCGCGTAACGACGTACTCCAGCGCCGCCGGCGGGTCCGGCAGCCCGTCGTCCGTCGCCGACAGCACGATCTCGAACTCCTGGCCCATCCCCGTCGCGTACGAACCGCTCTGCGCCAGCGGCGGCCTCGGACCGCACGCGCCCATCGCCGACAGGTCCGACGGATAGTAATCCGGATCCAGTCCATTGCCCGCTGACAAGCCCGCCAGCCCGTCCGAGGCGGCAATGGCCACGTAGCTGATCACGATCGTCCCGTCAAAACGCATCTCGATCTGGAACGTGTTCGAGTTGCTCGTGTTGTACTCCGGCACGTTCAGCCAGGTCACCACCACCCGGTCCGCAAGCTGTTTCCAGCTTACCGAACCCGCCGAGGCCGGGTTCAGGTCGTCAAACAGCCCCGCAATCCGCGGCAGGTCGAAGTGATCCATCAACGACTCCAGCCGGGCGTTGTTGCCGGTGGTGAAGGTAACGTACCCGTTGCTCCCCGGGTAGAACGTGCCGTAGGAGACGCCGTACAGGTGCACCTGCGCCCCGCCCGTCAGATTCACCGTCGCATACGAATCGTCCGACAGCGTCAGCACCGTGCCTCCCTCCGGGTCCACCGGCAGCTCGGTGATGGGCTCCACGCACGCCGCGTAGAAGTCAACCGACCCGTTCGGCGTGAACGTCAGCGTCACGTTGTCCAGGTCGTTGTTGCTCGTGAACAGCTCCGTGAAGTAGTCCGGAATCTCCGGCGTGGTGAACGTGTAGCACGCGCCGCCGTTGTCGGCCGAGCTTGTGTTCCCTGCACGGTCCTCCGCTTCCACCGCGTAGTAATACGTCGTATCGTCTTGCAGGCCGGTCAGACTCACCTGCGTTGGGTTCGCATAGCCGGCACCGGGGGTCGTGCTCGTCCACGTCCCACACGTGGTGCCGTAGTGCACGGTCCCCTTCACCGCCTCGTTTGCCGTGATCTGAACGACGGCGCTGCGCGGCTGGACGGCCGTCGTTTGCACGTTCTGAATGGCCGGGGCCAGGCAGTCCACCGCCGCGGGAGCCGTCACCGGCACGTTGACGCCGCCGGCTCCGTCGTCCGCATCGATGTACGTCACCGTCACCAGGTCGCCGTGCTCCACCCACAGCACCCCTGCCGCGTCCGTCGTGGACAAACTGATTTCGCCCGTGAACTCCGCCGCCGCCGGGTCCACCTCTGTCAGCAGGACAATCTCGCCCGCCGGCTCGGTGTCCGACGTCACCGTAACCGTCGCCGTCTCCACCAGGTTGTCATCGGTGTTCAGCCCGCAATCGTTCACCAGGATGCTGACGCTACCATCACACGCATACACGTTCGAATCCAGCACCACGGACCCTGCATCCGAGCATACGTCATACGCCGCGAACGCATCGACGATTCCGTAACCCCGCACGAACAGCGGGTCCGGCTGCCCGTTCGCCACGAAATCCGAGCCGGTCTCAAACAGCCGCTCCCGCATCCGGTCCACCGTCCAGTACGGCCGGGCCTGGATCAGGCAGGCCACCGCGCACGCCACCAACGGAGTCGATAATGACGTGCCGCTGGCCGTCGTATAGCCCGTGGTCGAGAACGGGTCCACCGTGTCCGTCCCCGAGCCCAGGGCCAGCACTTCCGGCTTGATTCGCCCATCCGCCGTCGGCCCGTCCGAGCTGAACGACGTGATCGAACCCGTGCTGGTCACCGCCCCGCACGTGATCACCTGGAACCCGTCCGCCGGGGCGATCAGGCTCGAGGTCGCCGGGTTCGAGTCGTGATACTCGTTGCCCGCGGCGTTGCAGTGGTGCACGCCCAGCGAGGTATGCGTGTTGATCGCGATCGTCGTCACCGCGGTCAGCCCGTCCAACTGGGCCTGCGTGTACCAATCGATGTACCCCAGCGAGGAGGTGCTCATGTCCGCGCCGTGGAGCTCGAGGAACTCCAGCCCCGCGACGTAGTTGTCCTCTTCCGCCGGGTACTCGCCCGTCGTGTCCTCCGTCTTGGCCAGAACGAACGAGGCGTCAAACGCCCCGCCCACCAGCGACCCCGGCTGGTACGATCCGATGCAGCCCAGAATCATCGTGCCGTGCTCATGCTGCGACGAAGGATCGCCCGTCTGCTTGGACGTCACGGGGTCGTCGTCCACGAAGTCGTACTCGGCAATCACGTTTACCGGCTTGGTCGGGTTGTTGAACGCCACGTGCGTCCGCTCAAATCCCGTGTCCAGAATGCCGATGACGACGCCCTGACCCGTGTACCCCGCATCGTGCAGCGCAATCAGGTTGATCTGCGCAAGCTGCGGCTGCGACAGGCCGTAGTTGATGGACGCCTCGCCTCGGACCGGCTCCTTGCCGGCCTCCGGAACGTCCGCCGGCTGCCGCGGCTCCGGCAGGTCGATCCGCGCCCGACGCGCCACCGGCTGCATCTTGACCACAAACGGCAGCTTGGCGATTTCGTCGATCTGGGCCGGCGTGGCCCAGACGCTCACCGCGTTGACCCACTTGCTGCGAACGTGCACCTTGGCCCCGGTCGCCGCCACCGCGTCCGCGTACGCCGCGCACACCGGCAGGTCCCATTCGCCGAAGATCGGCTGCCCCCGCCGGGCGTGCTCGCCCCGCATGAAGCGGCGCTGGACCGCACGCGGATTGTAGCTCGCGGCCACGCTCCGAACGGCCGCATCCTTCTCTGCCGGGGTCGTCAGCCCCTTATCTGCGAAGAAAACCCAAGTCTTGACCGGCCCGCCCGATTCCGCCGCCATCTGCCGAAGCAGCGGATGCACTTTCGCCTCGGGCAGGGGCGCTACGTCGGCCGCAACCGCCCCTGATGCGTCCGCTCCCGCCGGAACCAGACCCAACCCGCAAACACCCACACAGAACATCGCGAACACTTTGCCTGCTTGCATAACCTGCAACGCCCTTTACGAAATCCAGCGCCAAGGACAGGAACCCGGATTCTCCCGGACCCTTCCATCCTAGCAAACCGCCCCCCCAAAACGAAGGGCAAACCCTACCCCTCCGTGCCAAAAGAGTTGATTCTTCCGGAGAATCCGCCCGTCGCCCGGGACGCTCCCCCGGCCTCGTGAGGCGGCAATGGAAGGCATGGACCGGCACGGTGCATCGAAACGCCCCGGAATCGCGCCAGGTCCCACTGTTCTTGAACAGTGCATGCTCGATTGCTCTCCAAACACCGGGCTTCCACGAGCGAGTGATCCGCCGGGTGCCACTGTTCTTGAACAGTGCACTTTCGACTGCTCTCCAAACGCCGAGCCTTTACTGACGACGGATCTGCTTGCGTACGTCCGGTCGAACACTTCGTTTCCCGTTCATGAAGCCGTCCCGCGCGACTGGCGATCGATGAAAACCCTTCCACCATACGCCTCGATGAGCAGCCGGTTGCACAGCCGTTCCTGCCCGAGTATCGTCACCGCCCGACGCCGGGAAGTCTTCGGCGGGAGTACGGCAGGGCATCATGCAGCAACTGCACGCGGTCGACTGGGGACTGCTCATCGGGTACTTCGCGTTGACCCTCGTCGTCGGCGTGCTCATGACCCGTACGGCCTCCAAGAGCCTCGAGCACTACTTCCTCGCCAATCGCTCGCTGCCCTGGCCGCTGCTCGGCATCGCCGGCATGACGAGCTGGTTCGACATGACCGGCACCATGATCATCACCGCGTTCCTGTTCATGCTCGGCCCGCGCGGGTTGTACGTGGAGTTCCGCGGCGGGGCGGTTCTGATCCTGGCGTTCATGCTGGTGTACACGGGCAAGTGGCACCGCCGCTCGGGCTGCATGACCATCGCCGAATGGATGCGGTACCGCTTCGGGACCGGCCGGGGGGCGGAGGTGCTCCGCATCGTCACGGCCGTCAGTGCGGTCTTCGGCAACATCGCGGGCCTGGCCTACCTGGTCCGCGGGTGCAGCCTGTTCATGGGCCAGCTTCTGCCCTGGCCGCCGCAGTACACCACGATCGCCGTGGTCAGCCTGACGGCGCTGTACACGGTGATGGCAGGATTTTACGGCGTCGTGCTGACGGACCTCCTGCAGGGCGTGATCATCATCGTCGCCTGCGTGATCGTGGCCATCAAGAGCTGGGCGCTGGTGCCCGACGCGGCCTCGTTGGGGGCGATGGCCGAGCGCGTAACGGGCAACGGCGGCTGGCTCGGCTCGCTGCCGAGCTGGCAGACGCCCCTGCCGGACGGGTTCGATCAGTACGAGTTCCTCTTCATCATGGCGGGGTTCTACCTGCTGCGCAACGTGCTGTTCGGGATGGGGACGAGCGGGGCGGAAAACCGATACTTCGGCGCGCGCAGCGACCGGGACTGCGGCATGCAGTCGCTGCTGCAGGGGATCACCGTCGCGTTCCGCTGGCCGATGATGATGGGCTTCGCGGTGATGGGCATCCTGCTGGTGGCCCGCCTGTTCCCCGACACGGAGATGTTCGCGCAAGGGGCTGACCTGGTCCGAGGCGCCTATCCGGCCATTACGGAAAGCGGGTGGCACGACCTGACGAGCCAGATCGCCGGCCGCCCCGAAGCATACCCGGCCGATCTGACCGCCGGGCTGGCGTCCGTGCTGGGGCCGGACTGGCGGACCAAGCTGCCGCTCGTCAGCTTTCGCGGCACCGTTGCGCCGGAGCAGATTCTGCCGGCCGTGCTGCTGACGCAGATCCCGGCCGGCCTCAAGGGACTGCTTCTGGTCGCGATGTTCGCCGCGATGATGTCGACGTTCACCACGATGACCAACGGCATGAGCGCCCTGGTCGTCAAGGACCTGTACCAGGCGTTCTTGCGACCCGCGGCCGCCAACCGCGAGTTGATCGCGATGTCATGGCTGGCGACCGCGGGCATCGCCGCCGCCAGCCTCGCGATGGGTTTCGCGGCCGACAGCATCAACGACATCTGGGGCTGGATCATCATGGGGCTGGGGGCGGGCGGACTGGCCCCGAACCTGCTGCGGCTGTACTGGTGGCGATGCAATGCCTGGGGCTGCACGGTGGGCATCACGCTCGGCGGCATCGCGGCCATCGTGCAGCGGATCGTCTGGAAGGAGATGCCGGAGTGGCAGCAGTTCGTGTCCATCACGCTGCTCACCCTGGTCGCGACCATCCTCGGCTCGCTGCTGACCGCCCCGGATGCGCTCGAGCGGCTGCGGCATTTCTACCGCACCACTCGCCCGTTCGGCCTGTGGCGGCCGGTCCGCGAGACCTTCAGCGCGGCGGAGCAGCGCGTGCTGACGGCCGAGCACCGCAACGACATCATCGCCGTGCCGTTCGTGCTGCTGTGGCAGATCACGCTGTTCCTGCTGCCGATGCAACTCGTGATTCGCAACTACGCGGCATTCTGGCGGATTCTGCCGGCCTTTCTGCTGGGCTGCGCCGGAATGTACTGGTTCTGGTACCGCAAGCTGCCGCCGGCCAAGGCGGCGACCGTGCCGATGGCACCAATGGAGCCCCCACCCACGGCCCCCTGACTCCCCCACCGCCCGCGCACCCACCCCCGGACGACGATGCAACGAAG
>CAZBFW010000246.1:0-6363 GCA_964491135.1 uncultured Phycisphaeraceae bacterium
CGCAGGGGAACCACCGTCAGACCCGCCTGGGTCAGCTTGGGCGTCAGCTTGCGGAGCTCCCGACCATGCAGCAGCAGCTTGCGGGCCCGACGCGGCTCGTGATTCATCACGTTGCCGTACTCGTACGGGGCTATATGGCATCCGATCAGCCACATTTCCCCGTCCCGCAAGCGGGCGTACGATTCGTCCAGCGAGGCCTGCCCCGCCCGTAGGCTCTTGACCTCCGTACCCCGCAGCACGAGCCCGCACTCCAGCTTCTCCAGAATCTCAAACTTGAAGCTGGCCTTCCTATTGCGAATGCTGGGGGCTTGCTTGGCTTTCGTTGTTCCCATAAAATCTTGCTGGCAAAAAGGTTACGCCAGATCCCTGCCGGCGCCCCCGGTTCCTCCTGTCCCTTTTCGCCAAACCTCGTGCCGGGACACGACCCGATGGTAGAATAAAGCACGGCCAGGTTTGGGGCAATTGGGGGCGGAGGATCCGGCGGTCAACGCGTCGGCAGCGCCGGTAACGGCTCGCCGGGCCATGCCCGGCAGCGCTCCATCCGCCTGCCCGGCGGTACGCAACCCTCGCCGAAAGGAGTGGGTACAATCTTTCAGGAGCCCATGCACGTCGGTCAGTCCAGCGGGGAAGGGTCTCTGGACCGTCGCGCGGAGCAACGCCTGATTGACCGGGCGAAGCGCGGCGACGCCCAGGCCCTGCGCGAACTGATCGATTTCCACAAGGATCGGCTCTTCGCCTTTCTCTGGCGTGTCGTCCGTAACCATCACGACGCGGAGGAATTATGCCAGGAAGCGTTCCTCAAGGCGTTTTCGTCGCTGGATTCGTTCTCGTCCGAATACCGCTTCAGCACGTGGCTGTTCACCATCGGGTACCGCCTGTGCCTCAATGCGATGCGGCGGAAGAAGGCCCTCAGCGGCGAGGTGGATTTCAGCATATTCTCGGCTGCGGAGCCGGCGGCTGACGAAGAGACCGCCCAGTCGGAGGAGGCCCGTAGGCTCAAGGAAATGGTCTGGAGCCAGGTGGATCGGCTCAGCCCGCCGCAACGGGCGGCGGTCGTGCTGTTTTATCGGCACGAGCAGAGCTGCCATGAGATTGCCCAGGTGCTCCAGTTGCCCGTGGCCACTGTAAAGAGCCACTTGCATCGGGCACGAGCCCGACTCAAAGAGATGCTGGAGCCGCTGATGGCGGACAACGCCCGGCGGGACCGCATCCTGGGAGAGTTGGCCGGGTAGAAAGGATCGGACCGGCGGACGGAGCGGCTGCGGTCGTGTGGCCTTTCGCTGATTCCGTTTCCGGCTTTCAAGGAATGTCCCGTATGTCGGGTCTGACCTGCCAACAGGCACGCAATCTGTTTGACGCGCATCTGAATCGCGAGTTGAGCGACGATCTGTCGACGGAGATCACGGCGCACTGCCTGCGCTGCCCCTCGTGTCGCCAGGAACTCGCCCTGCTGGAGGTGGCCGGCCAGGTCATCCGCGCCGAGCACGACGAACCGTCCCTGCCTGAAGACTTCACCGACCGGCTGGTCGCCTGCATCCGGCAGCAGCCGGCCGCTCCCATTCCCTTGTATCGCCGCGCCCGTGTACTGTGGACGGCGGGTCCGGCGCTGGCCGCCGCCTGCCTGCTGCTGGTCGTCGGGTTCTGGCCCGAGCCGCGGGAGACACGCGTGTTGGGCGAGAAGGAAACGCGAGCGCAAACCGAGGCGCGGATGAAGCCCATCCCGCCGGACGTCTCCCTTGACGAAGCCACTCTGGCCCTGCAGGAACGTTTCCAGCAAGGCGCGTCGGCGGCCCGGAACGCTCTGGACTCGCTCGGCGAAGCGAGCAAGCGGACGCTTCGGGCGACGTTACAGGCCATCTGGCCGGAGACCAACGGCAGTGGTGCCGCGACGGAGAACGCGCCCCGACCTGCCGAGACCGCGTCGCCGGACGCGTCGGCCGCGGGAGAGGTGGAAGACCTGTAGTCCGCCCGGGCAACCGTCCGCGGCAGATCCCGTAATCGAATGACTGCGGCCCGATCGCATTTCACGGCTCGGCTGGTCTCCAGTGCGCTGGCGATCTTCTTCGCTGCGCCTGTCCCGGCCGATGTCTCGCATGGGGAGCCGCAGGCGCCGCTGTCTCGATTCGTGCCTCCGGACACCGGCGTGTTTGTCGAGTTCCGCCGGCTGGATCGCCTGCAGGAGCAACTCCGCAATCTGAACGCCTGGCGGCTCTTCGAACTGCTCACGACGGATGCCGGCGGCGCCGACCGCTCCGATGCGGACCGCACGCCGGACTGGGCGGAGGTCATCTCCTCAAACCTCGGAATCCCCGCGGAAGAGGCGCTCACGCATCTGTTCGCCGGGCAGGTGGCCCTGGCCGCGCCGGACTGGCACCGGCTTCGATACGGAGTCATTGTGCTGCGGCCGCCCGACCCTTCCGTCATTCATCGGCTGACGGCCCCGGAGCAGGTCATCGCGACGGAATCACGAGGGGAGCGGGTGAAGCTCCACCAGACTCGGCGTGGACTGTGGTTGGCCACCGACGGGCGCGTTGTGGTGCTCTCCCAGCAGAGCGAGACGACGGATTTCTATCAGAAGGTCGTCGCCCTTCTCGACGGCGGAGAGGAACCGAGCCTGGCCGGCCTGCCGAGCTACACCGGGCAGGTCCGACAGCTCGGCGGCGATTGTGCCGGTCACGTCTACTTCGCCGTTCCGACGGGGAACGCCGGCGGTGGCTATTGGCCGTCGCTGCGCTGGGGCGTCATCGGGATCCATGTACGAGATCAGCGAGTGGACTTCATCATCCGGGCACGCCTGGACCAGGTGCGTGAGCGGATTTACCGGCCGCCTGTGGAAGTCGATCGTCTCATGCGGCTTCCCTTGTCCACGCTATGGACCTGGGGCACCTCCGTGAACTGGCCTGCCCTGCGCGGACGGCTGAGCCGCGAAACCGGCTTGCTCGGCATGCTGTCCCGCTCTCTGCCGGTTTCGCAGGAAGCCCTGTCCGGATTGCTGGCCCGCTTGGGGCCGCGTGTGGTCGTGGTCTGGGGCCAGGGCGTCAGCGAAGCGGGCGACCTCCCGCAGGTGGCGGTGTTGCTCGAATCACGCGACGCGGCAGGCACGGCGCAAGCCCTGGATGACGCGATCGCCGTGTACCTGAAGGATCGCAGTCCGGAGGGAGCGGACCCGCGCCTTCAACGTCTTTGGCGGGACGAACATGCGGGCACGACCGTCTCACGGCTCGCCCTCCCGACCAGCCGGCCGGCGGTCGACGGATCTCACGCGGCGGCCCTGCGGCACCGCATTCAGCCATCGTACGCACCGCTGGACGGCTGGCTCGTGATCGGTCTGCACGCGGATCACGTACGCACGATTATCGATGCCGATCGCGGACTGGTTCCACGACTGCGGGACGCTCCTGAGATGGGATTGGCCGTTCGTCAGCGAGCCCGTTCGACGACCCTGAGCATCTGCCAGCCCGCCCTGTGCTCGCAGATCGTCCGGCGCTGGCTGGGCGACTTCGCCGGCAATCCCGATTCGTTTTGGCGGCTCGTGCTTTCCGGCGATGTATCGGATGCCGCGCGGTCGAAGCGATCGCTGGGCATCGGCATGAGCGTTCAACAGAAGCCCGGGTGCGTCTGCGTGTCTCGCGTCTATGCGGACACACCGGCCGACGGAAAACTCCAGGCGGGCGACGAAATCCTGGCCTTCGACGGCCAGGTGCTCTCGATGGATCACCCCAACGCCGACCTGCGACGGTTCGTGCAGGCGCAGGAGGAAGGGCGGCCGTTCGTCCTGCGCGTGCGGCGGCAGGAGGAATGGCTGGACGTGGAACTCACGCTGCCCCCACCCCCTCCGTCGCAGCCCGCCATCGCGGAGAGGCTGGAGCGGCTCGCTCGTCTCGGCGATGACCTGCACTACGCGACGTTCGCCGTCTCCGCCAGCCGCCCGGACCACTACATCGCCCGGCTCACGCTTGGGTTCTCCGGTTCGACCACCGCGCCGCCGGCCGCTTCGCAGCCGACCACGACTCCGGCCACGCAGCCGTAATCCAGGGTCGAGGGCAGAAAGAGACGGAGCCGGGCCCGCGCGGACTCGCGCAGTCCCGGCCCCAAGTGCCTGTCCGGTCAGCCATGCATCGGCCCTAGCTGCCCTTCTTCTCGCCCTTGGCCTGTTTCAGGGCCTCGCCAATCTGGGTCTTGTAGTTCTCGACGGTTCGCTGCCCTTGCAGCCGCTTGCCGTTGATGAAGATGGCGGGTGTGCCTCGGACGCCGAACTTGCCGGCCATTCCCGTGTCCACGTCCGCCAGCGCCGTCACCTGCGCCTCATCCGCCAAGGCGGCGTCAAACGCGGCCAGGTCCATGCCCAGCTCTTCGGCGTACTTGCGCAGGTCGGCCGTCTCCAGCTTCTTCGTCCCGCCCTGGATGATCTTGTCGTACATCTTCCAGAAGCCGTCGCTGCCCAACTGCTTCATCGCCAGCGCGGCGGCGGCATGGGCGGGCTTGGCTCTCGGCCACATCGGATAGTGCTTGAAGACCCACCGAACGTCGCTGGGGTACTCCTGGAGCACCGACTTGAGCGTGGGGTCCTCACGAATGCACCAGCCGCACGCGAACGAGGCGTATTCCACGATGGTTACCGGTGCATCCTTCGGGCCGCGAACCGGCGAACCGTCCATCGGAATGTCGTGGACCGTGTTGTCCGGCGGCGGCGGCGTGGGCGGCGTCACCGGCTTCTGAGGGGTCTGCATGGCGCGCAACTGTGCCGCCACCTGCTTCAGCTCGTTGCGAACGGCCGCCAACTCCTCTCGAATCGCCTTGAGCTCCTCCTGGATCTTCGCCATCTCCGGGTCAGACGCGGTCATCGGCTGGCCCTGGGCGAGGGCCATGCCGCTGCTCAGCACACCACACGCCACGGCGATCAAGGTCAACCGGGGCATCCACTGTCTCATGGTCTTCTCTCCGTTCTGAAGGTTCGACTTTGAGGTTCGATCGGCGGGGCTCACGCTCCGTCGGCTCCGAATCCCACGCCTGTCACGCCCATGCGCGACGGTCACAGCCGCGATATGCTAACCGCTTACCGGCCGGGAGTAAAATCACAGCCTGCGGAGCACGCCTGGATGCGGTGGCGACGCGCTTCCGGACACCGTTTCACGCGGGTACCCAGAGGATTCCGGCAATGGTGGCCGTCATCCAACTGGCCAGGGCCCCGCCCAGCATGGCCCGCAGACCCAGGGCGGCCAGGTCTCGCCGGCGGTCCGGGGCGATCCCGCCGATCCCGCCGATCTGGATGGCGATGGAGCCGAAATTCGCAAACCCGCAGAGGGCATAGCTGGCCATCACCTTGCTGCGGTAGCTCATCGGGTCGTCCGACAGCATGATGGTGTGGAGAGAGTTGAAGGCGATCAGTTCCGTGGCCATGATCTTCTCGCCCAGCAGCCCGCCGAACTTCCCTGCATCCTCCCACGGCACGCCCATCACCCACGCCAGCGGCGCGAAGAGCCACCCCAGCAGCACACTGAGGTTCAGCTTCTCCACGCCCCGGGCGGTGAGGAACTCGTGAACCGGCCCCCACTGGCCCAACTGCTCCAGCGGGTAGTTCACCAGGGCGATCAGGGCGATGAAGGCCAGCAGCATGGCCGCCACGTTCAGGGCCAGCTTCAGGCCGTCCGCTGCCCCGCTGGAGGCCGCGTCAATCACGTTGATGGTGGTCCGCTCAAACCGCACCTTCACGACGCCGGCCGTTTGGGATTCCTCCGTCTCCGGGATCATGATCTTGGCGATCACGAACGCGGCCGGGGCGGACATGAGCGAGGCCGTCAGCAGGTGCTTCGCAAACTCCGCCTGCTGCTGCGGGTCGTCGCCGCCCAGCAGGCTGACGTAGAAGCCGAACACGCTGCCGGCAATCGTCGCGAACCCGCCGGTCATCAGGGCCATCAGCTCCGAACGCGTCATGAGGGAGATGTACGGCTTGATGACCAGCGGGGCCTCCGTCTGGCCGACGAACACGTTGGCGCTCATGGCCAGGCTCTCCGCGCCGCTGACGCGCAGCGTGCGCGTCATCAGCCACGCCATCAGTTCCACCACCCGCTGCATGATGCCCAGGTGATACAGCACGCCCATCAGCGAGGCGAAGAAGATGATGACGGGAAGCACCTTGAACGCGAAGATGAACGCCAGCCCGGCGCCGGGTTCGCCGTACAGCGCCTGGCCCAGGGCCTGGTTGTCCGTGAGCGCCCCGAAGATGAACTCCGTGCCCTGGTCGGTGAAGCGGAGCACCCGGGTGATCACGACGGCGACATAGTCGAACACCCGCCGCACCGCGTCCACCCGCAGAAAGATCGGAAGAGCGTCGTGTAGGGAAAGAGTGTAGGATAGGGTGTA
>CAZBFW010000247.1:0-2834 GCA_964491135.1 uncultured Phycisphaeraceae bacterium
TGGCCGCGAATCCGCCGATCAGGGCGATGTTGTCGCGCCAGTCCATGCCGGCCCAGCGAGTGACGCTCTCCAGCGCCGAACCCGCCCGGCCGGCGACGCTGTGGCGAAGCTGGGCCGACTGGCGTTCGCGCTGCAAAGCATCGATCTGGGCCTGCGCGTCCGGATCCGCAGCCTGACTCTGCAGGGAGGCGATCCGGGCATCGATATCCGCCGTGTCCGCCCGGGGGAGGTACATCGCGAACCACATCAGCACGCTGGTGGCCAGGATCAGCGTGCCCGCCTTGCGGATGAACATCCAGGTCCGGCTCCACGTGTGCCGAAGCACCCCTCGGAGGGTGGGAACGTGGTACGTAGGCAGCTCCATGACGAACGGCGCCTGCGCCCCCCGCACCACGAACTTCCGAATCACGACGGCCGAGAGCAGCGCAAACGCCCACGACAGCAGCCAGAGCAAAAACATCATGCCCGCCTGGCGCTCCGCAAAGAACGCCCCGATCAGCATGAGATACACCGGGATCTTCGCGCCGCAGTTCATCAGCGGGGCAATGAGCATGGTGACAAGCCGGTCTTCCCGATCGCGAAGCACCCGCGTGGCTAGCACGCCGGGCACGGCGCATCCCCCGCCGCCCAGGCCGCCGGAGACGATCATGGCCATGATGCTTTTGCCCTGCAGCCCGAAGACCTTGAGGGCCCGGTCCAGCACGAAGGCCACGCGGGCCATGTACCCCGTGTCCTCCAGGGCCGCGATGAAGGCGAACATCACGAAGATCAGCGGCACGAACGCCATGATGCCCCCCACCCCGCCGATCACCCCGTCGGCCAGCAGCGAATGGAGCATGGGCGAGGTGTCGGCCAGTCCGCCCGCCTGGTACGCCAGCCAGGCAAACAGGGCCTGCATCCACTCCGTCGGACTTCGGCCGAACAGCCAGTGCCACTCATCGGCAATCTTGAACACGGCCACGAACAGCGAGTAGACGACGCCGGCCAGCACCAGCGGCCCCAGCAGGCGGTGGCACACGACCGCGTCGACCGCATCCGTCACCGATTTCCGCGACACGTTGCCTTGGGTCACGCACTCCCGGATGATCCCCGCCACAAATCCGTACCGTGCCTCCGCGAGAATCACTTCCGACGGCTCGTGGAAATGGGATTCGATTGCCTGGATCGCGCCGGCGGCCGCCGCCTCGATGGCCGCCGGCTGTGCGGCGACGGCCCGCATGTCGCGGATGATCTCTTCGTCCTTCTCCAACAGCTTCACCGCCGCCCAGCGAGCCGGGTAACGGCCCGACAACTTCGCGTCGGCCGCCACGACGGCCGCCAGGGCGTCCACCTCGTCGTCGACGCCGTGTCCGTATGTGACGGTCCGGGTCGTCCGGTCGGTCGCTCGGCGTGCCACCTGGTGGCTTTGGCTCAGAAGGTCGCGGATGCCGCGGGACCGGTTGCCCACCGTCGGCACCACCGGCAGTCCCAGGACCGCGGCCATGCGCTCCACGTCGATGGTCAATCCGTGCCGCTCGGCCACGTCCACCATGTTCAACGCGACGACCAGCGGCATCTCCATTTCCATCAACTGGACGGTGAGGTACAGGTTGCGCTCCAGGTTGGCGGCGTCGACCGCGTTGATCACAACGTCCGGCCGCTCGTGCAGCATCGTGTGGCGGGCGACCATCTCGTCCGCCGAGAGCGCCGTCAGCGAGTACGTACCGGGCAGGTCGACGACCGTCATATCAAGCTCGGAAGACCGGACCCGGCCTTCGCGACGTTCCACCGTCACGCCCGGGTAGTTGCCGACCTTCTGGTTCGCCCCGGTCAGGGCGTTGAAGAGGCACGTCTTGCCGCAGTTGGGGTTTCCGGCGATGACTGCTCGAAGAGTGGTCTGGCGAGTCTCAGTGGCGTCGAACAATACCATAGGTATGCCGCTACGGCTCCACGATGATCTGGGCCGCTTCGTCTTTGCGAATGGCCAGGTAATAGCCCTTGATGGTCACCTCGATCGGGTCGCCCAACGGGGCCACCCGTTCCACAAACACGTTGGCCCCGCGCGTGACCCCCATCTCCATCAGACGATGCCGGATCGGGCCGGTGCCGGTGATCCGCACGATCCGGCCCCTGCGGCCCACCCCCAACTTCGTCAGGGGAACGGCGCGTGGGGAAACCACCGACTGCGGGGCCCGGCCGGTTTGCACGAAAACCCGATCCAGCACGGCCCGGCCGACCGCCACGCGGGATTGCTCGATGGCGATGACGCCTCCCGCCTCCCCGTCCCGGCTGATGATCTCGATCCGGGCCCGTTCCACCAGTCCCATGCCGATCAGCCGCTTTCGCTCCGGTCCCGTCAGCTCCAGCCGGACCACGTGAACCTCTTCCCCCGGCGCTCCCGCGGAAAGTGGAAACACCTCGGGCCGACCGGCCAGGCATTGCTCACAGACGCCGCGAACCGTCACCTGCCCGTCGAGCACGCGGTAGCCCGTCGCCTGTTCGATCTCCGCCAGCCGCTGGGGCCTGGCCGCATCGATTTCCCGAATCCGGCCGCACCGTACGCAAATCACGTGGTCGTGGTGGCGTTCGAGGTGAGCGTGCTCGTACTGCACCGGACGATCTGCCGCGCGAACCGCCCAGACCAGCCCGTAATGCACAAAGGACTCCAGTGTCCGGGCGAGGAAATCCCGCTCGTACGACACGCCGGCCTGCTCGAGCAGCTCCCGGAGCTCATCGACGGTAAAATGGCCCTCGCGGTCCAGTACGGCTCGCAGGATGGTGGTTCGGGCCTCGCATTGACCCTGTCCGTCCTGGGAGAAAATGCGCTGGTAATCCGCAGCGATCTTCTTGTGGAT
>CAZBFW010000247.1:2934-6362 GCA_964491135.1 uncultured Phycisphaeraceae bacterium
TGGTCCAGGCGTCGCATGGTCCCGGGCCCGACGAGGTGCTCGATTTTGCACGAATCCACCTCTGCCGTTCCCTCGGGGACCCCCAGCACGTTCGTGAAGAATCGGCGGATGAGCGCCCTTTTGCCCAGAATCGCGCGGGCAATGCCCTCGCCGGCCTTGGAAAGCCGAAGGAACCGATTCTCGTCCTCCTCCACAAGCCCCCTCTGCTTCAAGGCTTTGAGCGTCAGGGATGCGCTGCCACGCGTGATGTTCAGCGCCTTGGCCACGTCCGACACACGGGCATACCCGCGCGATTCCAGCAGCTCGGCGATGGCCACAATGTGGTGCGCGGCCGAATGACTGACGACGTTCCGTTCGAACTCCTTCCAGATGTCTGCCGGCGGGTTGTCCATAGCGGTGGAATTATATCACCCAACTTGTGTTTGGCATACCGATCAAATGCTTTTCGACCGGCCGCGGCCCGGAAGTGCAGCGCATTTTCACAACGGCGGAGTCGTGCGCGGGCAAATCGGCGCAATCGTTTGTCTGAAAGCGAGTTAGGGTGTCTTGCCGGACGCGGAACCGGTGGGGTCAGGTCAGAGCCGTCACGGCGAGCGACTCCTGACTCGGAGCGGGCGCGGGGGGCTCCGTCCAGCAGCGGATTCGGGCGCCCAGCTCGTCCATTCGCACGGGCACGTTGCCCAATTGTGCTGCAGTTGTGTCGCCCGCGAGAATGCCCAGCCACGCCGACTGCATTAGATTCAGACCCTGGGACAGACCCAGTGTCGTGACAGCCAGCAGGGCGGCACCGGACCCCAGGCGGTCCACGCTGTGCTCGGAGAGGCTCGGGATGTGTTCGCTGCGAAGGCGCCCCGACCATCCGGGGCTGTCCGCCTCCAGGGTCGGGCGTGTGAAGACGACCACTCCCCGGTCGCCCATGGTGACGATCAGATGCTTGGCCTGCGTCTTGCCCATCACCTCCCAGGCCACGCTGGACAACCCGCCGTCGAAATCGTTGAGGATCGCGCGGAGTTCGCGTTCCGTGGGGCACAGCAGGGCGATCTGTTGAAACTCGGCCAGGTGACCCCGGGAGCCGGCCGTATCGGCCGTGACGACGATTCCCCGCTCCGTGCATGCCGGCAGAAGCTGCCGCAGCAATCCGGCGGTCACCGTTCCGTAGCCGAAATCGCAGATGATCAGGGCGTCGATCCGGTCCAGCCGGTCGAGCAGCAATCGGGCGACCTCGCGTTCCACACGCGTGTCCAGCGGGATGCGGGCCGCCTTGTCCACCTTCAGCAGTTTGTTGTGCTCGACCAGGTATCGCGTCTTCTCCACGAGGGCGGGACGCGTGGGTACCAGATGGTGCTCGATGCCTTCCTTGTTGAGGACGGGCACCACCTCACTGTCGTCGTGGACGGCCGTGGTCGAGACCAGGAAAGGCCGGGCCCCGAGCGACGCCAGGTGCCGCGCCACAATGGCCGCACCGCCGACAAACCGCTCCTCGCGCAGCTCGGCCAGGGCCATCATGGGCGACTCGCCCGCGACGTCGATCGTGTCGCAAAACACGTAGCGGTCGAGAATGAGGTCTCCCAGAACGGCCACACGCAGATGGCGGAAGCCTTCCAGCGCATCGAACAGAGCCGTGCGCGTCACCTGGTGCCGGCGGCGGACGAGGGCCAGCTTCTGCCGTTCCAGATCGGTCTGGGCCGCCATGCTGGCGATCAGGCGCGTGGAACTGAAGACGGTCTCGCCGCTGGAGAAGATCACCCGGCCTCCGTTGGTCTCCACGATGGACCGTTCGCGGAGAAACCGCGGATCGCTGGACGTCTCGTATTCCGCTCCCTTGACGTAGATGTCAGGCTTCAGCGCATCCAGGACGGATTCGGCGGTGGGCGACGGGTCGATGTAGACGTAGTCGACCAGTTCCAGGGCCGCGATGTTCTCCGCCCGCAGCTCCTCGGGAATGTAGGGACTGGCCGAATTCTTGGAGATCGCGGCGTCGGCGGTCAGGGTGACGATGAGCAGATCGCCCTGCCGCCGCGCGAACTCCAGGTATCGCACGTGGCCGGGATGGACGATGTCGAAGCAGCCGTGGCACTGCACGACGACCTTGCCTCGGCGGCGGGCGTCGGCGGCGACTTCCAGCAGGCGCGAGAGCCCGAGGATTTTTCGCTGGTAGCTTGACGACATCGCAGACTCGTGTTCGGCGTTCCGTCGGGCGGCGGACCCCGTTCCGCGGGCGCCGGCGGGAAAGCCGTGCCTCGTTTATCGGTCGATTCGCGGACGTTTCGGAAGGTTCAGTCCGCCTCTTGGGGGCAAGGAGTTGCTTTTGGCGATTATCGGACATACGCTGGTCGGAATGGTATTGGCGCCCGCCCGGGGCTGGCCCGGGGTTGCGGGGCCGAGTCGCCGGCAAAGGCAGCCCGGTCCGGGTCCGAACGAAACATGCTCTGGACGCTGCAAGGATATATCTTCCGCGAAATGGGCAAGGCCTTTCTGCTGACGGCGGTGGCCCTGACCGCTCTGGCCGGGCTCACCGGCGGCATCATGAACATCATTGAAGCCGAGCAGATGACCACCCGGCAGCTCCTGCAGGTCATGGTTCGCATTCTGCCGATCTCGGCAGCCCTGGTCCTGCCGGTGGCCGCCCTGTTTGCCGCGACGGTGACGTACGGGCGTCTGAGCGCCGACAACGAATTGACCGCCTGCCGGGCCAGCGGCATCAACGTCCATCACCTGTTGCTGCCGACGCTGCTGTTCAGCCTGGTGTCGGCATTGGTCAGTTTCTACACCATCAATTACGTGATCCCGGGACTGTGGGCGAACGTGACGCAACTGGTCAAGGCCGACGCCGTGCATCTTGTGCAGAGCCGTCTCCAATCTCCCGGAAGACTGCCCCTGGGGCAGAAAGCGCGCATCTATGCGGACGCGACGGAAGCGGTGCCCGGCGAAGTTGTTGACGGCGTGCGTCAGCCGGACCTGCTGAACCTGACGGGCGTCGCATTCGTCCGGATGGACAAGGACAAATGGATCAGTTACGGCACGGCGGAGCGAGTGGACATCCGCTTCGACAAGACGGTGGAGCCGCCTACCGTGGCGGGCGAGATGTACGGGGCCCACTACTTCGACCGCCAGAAGCTCCAGTGGATCGGCCAGGAGTACTCGCCGCTGGAGGCCACGCCGATCCCCCAGCAGACCGACCTGAAGATGAAATGGCGCAACCTGACGGAACTCTGGCGGTTCGTCCGGGACCCCGGCATGGTCCCTGAAGTTCAGGAGCCGCTCGAGAAGCTGCGCAACGCCATGGTCGACGCCTCCTATTACGGCGGACTGGCGGAGCAATGGAGCGCCGCGTTCGACCGAGGCGAGTGGTTACCGCTCGGGGATGGCAAAGTCCGCTACGAACTGCGATCGGGCAACGCCGTTGCGGATGCGGCGGACGGCCGGCT
>CAZBFW010000248.1:0-6342 GCA_964491135.1 uncultured Phycisphaeraceae bacterium
CCTCCACCCTATCCTACACTCTTTCCCTACACGACGCTCTTCCGATCTTCCGCCACGTGACAGCCTTCGCCTTGCGGGTGCACGAGAAGCGGGTTGATATCCAACTCGGCGATCCGCGGGAAGTCGTTCGCAAGCTGGGAGAGCCGTTTGAGCGCATCCTCAATCGACGCGATGTCGCTGGGCGGTTCGCCCCGCACTCCCTTGAGCAAGGTGTAGGCCCGCGTTTCCCGGATCATCTTCCCGGCCGCGGAGGCGCGGATCGGCACGATGCGGAAGGTCACGTCCTTGAAGGTCTCCACGAAGATGCCGCCCAGTCCGAACATCAGCATGTGTCCAAAGGTCGGGTCGCGGTTGACACCCAGGATGATCTCCTTGCCGGCCGGAATCATGTGGCGGACCAGGATGCCCGTCACGTCTTCCGCCTTGACGTGCTGGAGAAGGTTGTCACGCATGGCCCCGTAGGCCTTCCGCACCTCGTCGGCGTTCTGGAGGTTCAGGATGACACCCTTCACGTCGATCTTGTGGATGATCTTGGGGGAGACGACGCGGAGCACCACGGGGTAGCCCACGCGGTTGGCCGCCGCAACGGCCTCGTCGGCCGTCTGCGTGAGCACGGAGGGCAGCACGGGGAACCCGTACGCCTCCAGCACCTCCAAGGCCTGCGATTCGAGCAGGTACCCGTCCGGTGCCTTGTCGAGGATCGCGGCCGCCCGCTCCCGATGAACCGGCAATGTCTCGATCTGGGTCACTTCGCGGTTGAGCCACTGACGGTACCAGGCGGCGTGCCACATGGCATCGGCCGCCCACTCCGGCAGGATGTAATGGGGAATACCGTGCCGCTGCAGAATCTCGATGCCCGGGGCCACGTCCTTGGCGCCCATGAACGAGCAGAGCAGCGACTTGTCCGATTTCGCGTAGCGATTCTTGATGTCGCAGACCGTCTGGGCGATGGTGTTGATGTTCGTCATGGACTGCGGCGTCAGAATGACCAGGATCTGGTCGACGCCGTCGTCGTTGAACACCGCGTCCAGGGCCGCGGCGTAGCGGTCTTCACGGGCGTCGCCGATCACGTCCACCGGGTTCTTCATGTTCGCGGCCGCGGGGAGTGCGGCCTTCAGCCGGGCGGTGGTCTCCTTGGAGAATTGCGCCAGCTCCAGACCGTTGCTGATCGCCGCGTCCGTGGCCATCACGCCGGGACCGCCGGCATTGGTCACAATGGCGATGCGGCTGCCCCGCGGCACGGGCCCCTCAGCCAACAGGTTGGCCGCGTTGAACATTTCCTCGAGCGACTGGCACCGGATGATCCCCGACTGCTGGAACACGCCGTCACACACCTCGGCGCTGGCGGCCAGAGCTCCGGTGTGCGATTGGGCGGCCGCGGCCCCGGCGGCGGTCCGACCGCCCTTGATGGCCAGGATCGGCTTGGGGTTGCTGCGGTTGCCGGCAATCTCGCGGGCGGCCTTCATCAACTCACGACCGTTCGTGATGGACTCCAGATACATGAGGATGACCGACGTTTCCGCGTCGTCCGCCAAGTAACGAAGCACGTCCACGTCGCTCACGTCCGCCTTGTTGCCGAGGCTGACAAACTTGGAGAAGCCGATGTGCTTTCCGGCGGCGTAATCCAGAACGGCCGTACAGAGGGCCCCGCTCTGGGACATGAAGGCGATCCGGCCCGCGTCGGGCATGGCCCGTGCGAAGCTGGCGTTCAGCCGAACGTCCGGCTCCGTGTTGATGACGCCCAGGCAGTTCGGGCCGATGAGTCGCATCCGTCCCTCGCGGGCGATGGCCTTGATGCGATTCTCGCGCTCCAGGCCGGCCGGCCCGACTTCACGGAACCCGGCAGAGATGATGATCGCGGCCCGGATACCCTTTTCCACGCACTGCTGCAGGGCCTTCTCGCACACCGCGCCGGGAAAGACCAAAACGGCCAGCTCAACCGAGTCCGGAATGTCCGTGACATAGTCGTAGGCCCGCACGCCGGCGATGTGTTTCTTGCGCGGCGCCACAGGGTACACCACGCCATTAAACCGGGTCGTGAGAAGATTCACGAATATGTCGTGCGGAACGGTGCCCGGGGAATTCGTTACACCAAGCACGGCAATGGATTTCGGGCGGAAAATCGAGTCCAGGCCGTCGGGGGAGGCCGGCGCCTGGGTGTTGGAGTGGGGTTGTGTACTCATACGCTTCCTTCTCTAACTGTTCAAACTGCCATCCGGGGCAGGGCCGGACCGGCAGTGCGCTTCCGCGACGACGGGACGTTGGCACCGCACGCGCGAGCCGCGCCCTGACTTCGACGGATGTGCCGCCGGGCCGCATTCCAGGGGCGTACCGCCCCGATCTATCCTACTTCAGGAACTTCGCGATGAACTCCGCCGCACCGCTCACGGTATCCACGGCGAGGGCGGCGTCTTCATTCATCTCAATGCCGAACTCCTGCTCGAACGAGGCCACCAGCTCGACGCTCTGCACCGATTCGGCGCCGAGGTCAAACACAAAGCTGTCCGTCGACTTGATGCTCTCCGGATCCAGCGACAGTACGCGAGCCGTGACCTTGATCACCCGATTCAACACGTCCTGATTTGCCATGAATCACATCTCCCGGGCGCCCGGGGCACAGGTCAATCCCGGACGCGCTGACTGCTGAGAAACCCGGTTGACGAACGTACGCCAAACCGTTGAACCACTGGTCGGAGAACCCCGCCTTCGCCGCGCTTCCGCGTCCGGCGACGCGCTCCGGCGAACGCCCCGCGACTACCGGCCGCCGGCCATCTGCCGTCTGCCCTTCGCCACGTGCACGCTGCGCTCGTCGGCCGTCAGCTCGTACAGCCGCCGCAGCATGGCCTCATACGCCGGAGTCATCGTCACCTTCCGCCGCGACATCGCGATGCGGGCCGTATCAATCAGACCGTCGAGCCCAAACCCGCGGGTCACCACGCCGTTGAGGAACCAGGCAAACGGCGTGATGTACTTCGGCAACGGAGCGCCGGTGGCCACCAGCACCGCCATGGTGCCCACGATGGTGCCGGTGTTCAGCAGGGTCCCGATGCTGGTCTTCACGTGATCGCCGAAGAAACTGCCCACCTTGGTGGACCCGCTGTCCACGGGCTTGCCGTCCATCATGATGCTGACCGTGCCGTAGTCGTTCTTCAGGTCGCTGTTGGTGGTCAGGGCGCCCAGGTTGATCCATTCGCCGACGTAGGCGTGGCCGAGGAACCCGTCATGGTACTTGTTCGAGTAGCCGTGGATGATGCTCTCCTCCACCTCGCCGCCCACGCGGCACATGGGCCCGATGCTGCAACCTTCCCGCACCTTGGCACCCAGCAGAATGGACTTGGGACCGACGTAGCAGGGACCCTCGATCCGCGTATACGGATGCACTTCGGCGCCGGCGTCCAGCACAACCGGCCCGTGCTGCGTATCCATGCAGACGAACGGCTGCACTTCGGCGCCTTCGGCGACGTACACGCGCTCCTTCGGCCCGTACACGACGGACGACTCGTGCACCTTGCCGTGGATGCCGGTCTTGCCGGCCGCCGCGAAATCGGCCTCGATCTGCGCGGGGTTCGCGTTGATCAGGTCCCACAGGTAGTTCATCAGCGGAACCTTCACCGTTTCGGTCTTGAGCCCCTGGGCCCAGCCGTCGGGCAGCGGGCCGGCGGCGATGGCCTTGGCGATTTTCGAGTAGGCGGCGCCGCTGACCCGGGCGGCCACGATCTGCCCGTCGCACTCGTACGCAGCGTCCGGACCGTCGGCCGGGATGATCCCGGCCAGGTTCCGCGGGGCGAGCACGCGCCCGTTGATCAGCAGGGCGGAATCACCGCTGAGCTGGTTGATCTTTGCGTGGGGCACCTCCTCGGCCAGCACCGGCGCGATGTAGTCGCGTACGTGCAGCACGAGCGGAGCGGAGGGGTACGCAGCCGCGATCTTCTCCGCCAGCGAGGTCATGCCGCAGCGCAGGCGGCAGGCCGGACGCGTGTAGGTCAGCGGGCGCAGGTTCCGGTATCCTTCATCCTCGAAAATCACCAGGGGTCTTGGCATAAGTTCAATCTCCTTCGGCTCTTCCCGTCCGCGTCGGTCCGCCATGCGGCCGACCGCGTTCGCTGTATGTTCGTTACGGTTTCGGTTCGACCGCCTAGGCCGACACCACCACCCCGCGCGGGTTCGCCCAGAATCGCTGGCAGACCTCGGCGGCGCCGGCGATGGCCCGGTCTTGTGACATCACTTCGCCGAGGACCACGCGAACCTTTCGCTCCTCCCAGTCCAGCACCATGGCCCGCAGGGCCTTGCGGATCCCTTCCTGCAGGGCGGGGTTGTCCTCGAACGCATACCCGCCCAGCACCAGCACGTCCGGATCGTACGCGGCGACCGCCATGGCTGCCCCGAGCGCCAGATGCGCGGTCACCCGGCTCAACAGCTTCGTGAGCGGGTGATCTTTGGGGCCGTTGGCGTACTGGAATGCCGTGCGCACGATGGCTCGTTTCTTCTCCGGCGGCGTCTGCCGAAGCATTTTCCGCAGCGGCTGGGGCAGGCCCCGGCGAGGCAGCCTGGACAGGGCCGCGACGATGGCCGGCCCCGACGCCACGGCCTCCAGGCACCCGCGATTGCCGCAGGCGCACTTCGGCCCGCCCGGCTCCACCACGACGTGCCCGAACTCGCCCGCCCGCTGGGTGCGCCCGGCGAGCGCGCGCCCCCGGTTGACGAGTCTGGCGCTGATGCCGCGGCCTACGTGGTAGTAGACGAGGCTCTCCGCCTCGCGGCCGGCGCCCATGAGCGACTCGGCGGCCGCGTTCATGACGCCCGCACTGCCCTGCACCAGCGTGTCGCATCCGTACCGCTGGGCCAGCCGATCACGGAGCGGCACGTTATACCAGCGATGGGACGCACAGGTCACAACCACGCCGCGATCGTTCACGGCGCCGTTGATTCCCGCCCAGACTCCCAGAAGTCGGCTCACGTCCGCATCAATGCGGGAAAGCAGCCCGCGCAGGTTCAGGTCAATCTGATCCAGCACGGCCGAAAGCGAACGGTCCCTGCCGAACTGGGTGCGCACCTGATCCTGCAAGGTGCCGTCCGCCCCGACCACGGCCACGTGCAGTTCGTCCGCGGCGATGTCGATGCCGGCAAAACAACCCAGCGACTTATTGACGGCCAGCAGGATCGCCGGCCGACCGCGGCCCGTGCCCGACTGCCCGGCCCGGACCAGCCAGCCCGAAGCGAGAAGCCGCTGCACAGTACCGTTGACGGTCGAGCGGTTGCGACCCAGCAGATCGGCCAGCTTGTACTGCGGGATCGCCCCCAGCCGGTGGACGACCTGCAAAACCTGCCAATCCGAAGGTCGCACGGTCGGAACACCCATTTTCGCAGAATCCGAATCTATTCCTAGACCCGTAATCCCCAGCATAATGGCACAGAGAGGGCTTTTCAAGGGGGATGGCTTGAATAGTTACGGAAACTGAATTAAATTAGGGAACCCCACCGGGCAGGCGGCCCGGACTGGAAAAGACTGACTTTACAGGCCAGGAGGCACACCGTGGAAATCATCATTCGCGACACGTACGAACAGATGAGCAGGCTGGCGGCCGACGTGATCCGCCATCAACTGCTCAAGAAGCCCAGCAGCGTGCTGGGACTGGCTACCGGCTCCACCCCCATCGGGACGTACAAGGAGCTGGTCCGGATGCACAAGGAAGAGGGGCTCGATTTCTCCAAGGTCATCACCTTCAACCTGGATGAATACCTGGGCCTGTCACCCTCGCACGACCAGAGCTATCGCTACTTCATGGATCAGCACCTGTTCAACCACATCAACGTGGATCCCAAGAACATCCACGTGCCCTACGGCCACGCGGAGGACATCGAGGAGTTCTGCCAGTGGTACGAGGCGGAAATCAAGCGGGCGGGCGGAATCGACATTCAGATTCTGGGCATCGGGGGCGACGGGCACATTGCATTCAACGAGCCGGGCTCGTCACTGGGCTCGCGCACGCGTCTCAAGACCCTGACCAAACAAACGATCGACGACAACGCCCGTTTCTTCGCGAAAGAGGAAGAGGTGCCGCGGTTCGCCATCACCATGGGCGTGGGCACCATCCTGGAGGCCAAGAAGATCCTCATGCTGGCCAACGGCCCCAAGAAGGCGGACATCGTGGCCGAGGCCCTCGAAGGCCCGGTGACGGCCCAGGTCAGCGCCAGCGTCCTGCAGATGCACCGCGACGTGGTCGTCATTCTCGACGCCGAGGCCGGCTCCAGGCTCAAGCGGGCCGACTACTACAAGTGGGTGTACCAGGAGAAGAAACGCCTGATCCCGCAGATGATCGGCAAGGTGACCTGACGCCCGTC
>CAZBFW010000249.1:0-6342 GCA_964491135.1 uncultured Phycisphaeraceae bacterium
AGATCTACACCCTATCCTACACTCTTTCCCTACACGACGCCTTCCGATCTCAGAATTCAGCAGCGCGCGGGGGCAAGGACGACGAGTTTCTGGGAGGGGGCGTCGGTGGGGGAGACGTGCTCGTTGCAGAAGGCCAGGCAGGCGCGCTCCACGTCGGCCAGGAAGTTCGTGAAGAACAGCCGCGTGGTGTCGTCCAGCCGGGCCTCCAGAATCTGCCGCATGCCCGCACGCACACGCTGGAAATGCCCGCGCACAAACGGGTCCGGACCGTCGATCCCCATCGGATCGTTGGAGAAGAACGCGGATGGCCGGACCTCCGCGATCCGCAGCCCCGCCTGCGCCACGGCCGCCTCAAACTCGTACCGGCTGCGCACCAGCATCCAGTCCGTGCGCATGGTTGCCCTGGGCAGGTACTCGGTGGTAATGATCCGCCCGTGCGAGCTCACCAGCCGCGCCAGGTTACGCAGGGCCTGCAGGAACAGATCCTGCTCGGGGATGTGAAACAAGACGTTGGCGACGTTGATCAGGTCAAACGGCTCGCCCAGGTCCAGCGACGGGGCCGTGATGTCTGCCTGCCGGAACTCGGTGGGCACGTCACCGTCCGCGCACCAGCGCGTCAGCATGTCCACCGAAGCCTGGGCGTAGTCGACGCCCATCAGGAACGCCGGCCGGTACCGGTCCAGAAAGAACCGCACCCACCGGCCACTTCCACAACCCACGTCCAGCACGCGTCCGCCCTGCGCCCGCAGGTCCAGGTCCGCGATCAGCCGCTCATAGGCCGGGTAGATGACCGCGTCTTCGACCGGGCTGCTGTATTCCAGCTGCTCGCGGCAGGTGGCCTGGTGGGCCTTCTGCTTCCAGCAGCCCTCGTAGTACTCGCGAATGTCCTTCTGGGTCATCGGCATGGACATCGGACTCCGCCGTTCGCCCCGGCCGCGTAGCGGGCGGCCGCATAGTGCACGTCTCCATTCTCTCTTTTATTCGGCAAAACCGCCCAAGGGCTTGCGATCCAGTCAGGGGACCCAGCCAAGCCCCCATATCTTGAGATCGTCGGACCGGTGAACCACGATTCTTGTCGCGGCTGGACGGGCACTTGCGCCGTTGTGGCCCTCCACTTCACCGGGGGATATAGTGTCGCCATGCCTGCTGGGTTCGCGACTCGAATTGGTCTACCGTGCTGCCTCGCGATTGCGGCTGCATTCTGGCTGACGGGACATTCTTCAGCCGGCAGCCTGGTGAGCGACCATCGCGCAGCGGGCCGGAACCACGCCAAACCAAACGATGCCCCCTGTGGCCAAGAGGCGTCACCGTCGCAGACGGAAAGGAGACCCATCACGATGGATACCCCATCATCCACCCGCCGTGCCGTTCTTGGCTGCGCGTTGTTGCTCGTGCTGACCGTTACCCTGGCTGCACAGGCCGTGGATTCGGCCGCGGTAAAACGCTCGTTCGCCGATCCGCCGCGGCAGTACAGCACGGCGCCGTTTTGGGTGTGGAATGACATGCTCACCGAGAAGCACGTGTTGAGCACTTTGAACGATCTGGCAAGCGTGGGCATCCGCGAAGCGTTCGTCCATCCGCGGCCGGGCCTGATGACGCCCTACCTGGGCGATGAATGGTTCCGTCTCTGGGGAGCAGCCCTGGCGGAAGCGAAGCGCCTGGACATGAACCTGTGGATCTATGACGAGAATTCGTATCCCTCGGGCTTTGCCGGCGGCTGGGTGCCGGAGACGATGCCGGAAACTCGCGGCCGCGGGCTGTTCTTGCGTGAGGTCCCCGCGCCGCCGCCCGCGGGCGTGAATCCGGTGGCGGTGTTCCAGCGGGAGGGCGACGCGTATCGCGACGTGACCGCGGCGGTCCGCGAGGGCAAGACCATGCCGGAGGGCGCGTACCTCATGGCGGTCGTGGAGCGCCCCGAGCCGTCACCCTGGTACGCCGGCCGGTGCTACGTGGACCTGATGCATCCGGCGGTCACGCCCGCCTTTCTCTCCATCACGCTTGATCCGTACGTCGAGCGCTTCGGCGAGGATTTTTCGAAGCGGATTCCCGGGTCCTTTACGGACGAGCCCCAGGTCCGCTCCGTGGGCGGGCTTCCCTGGACCGACGATCTGCCCGAGCAATTCGAGAAGCGCTGGGGCTACCGCCTGATGGAACACCTGCCCAGCCTGCAGCGCCCGGTCGGCGACTGGCGGCGGGTACGGCACAACTACTACCAGACGGTGCTGGACCTTTTCATCGAGCGATGGGGCCGACCGTACTTCGAGTATTGCCAGAAGCACGGGCTCGAGTTCACCGGGCACTACTGGGAGCACGACTGGCCGGTCTGCATTCTCGTGCCGGACAACATGGCCCTGGCCGCCTGGCAGCAGCGCCCGGGCATCGACACCCTGATGAATGAATACGCGGAAGATCCGCATGCCCAGTTCGGCAACGTCCGGGCGGTGAAGGAGATTTGCAGCGTGGCCAACCAGCTTGGCCGGCCCCGGACGCTCTGTGAGGCGTACGGGGCCTCGGGCTGGGACCTGCGCTTCGAGGACATGAAGCGGATCGGCGACTGGCTCTACGTACTGGGCGTCAACACGCTGAACCAGCACCTGTCGTACGTCAGCATCCGCGGGATGCGCAAGCGCGATCATCCGCCGAGCTTCTCCTACCACGCGCCGTGGTGGGAGGCCTACCCGGTGATGGCCGGTTACTTTGCCCGTCTGACCGCCGCCCTGGCCCAGGGCGAGCAGGTGAACCGCATCCTGGTGCTCGAGCCGACGACCACGGCCTGGATGTATCAGAACCCGGAGGCCCAGGAGAAGCGCCTCGTGGAACTGGGCGACACATTCCAGAAGCTGGTGACGGACCTCGAGAAGGCCCAGGTGGAGTATGACCTGGGCTGCGAGGACATGCTCGCCCATCACGGCTCCGTCTCCGGCGGCACGTTTGTCGTGGACAGGCGTCGATATGACACCGTCGTGATGCCGGCGCTGACGGAGAGTCTCAATCGCAGAACGGCGGACTTGCTGGACGCGTTCCTGGCCGCCGGCGGTGCGGTGTATGCCTGCGGCGATCCCCCGTCACGGGTGGACGGCAAGGAATCGGACTGGGGCGGCAAGGCCGCGGCCAGCGCCGGCTGGAAGCGAATCGAACCGGCCACATTGCCGGCAGCGCTGCTGGGCACAGCCAACGATGGCTTCGCGATTGAACCGGCGCCGGGCAAGTCGGGGCTGCTGCTTCACCATCGCCGGCAGCTCGACGACGGGCAGATCGTGTTCCTCGTGAACACCAGCCTGGACGCCCCCGCGGAAGGAACGCTGAAGTGCCGCGCCGGTGGTGCCGAGAAGTGGGACCCGGAAACGGGAGAGGTGACGCCGTATCCGTTCGATCCGGTGGACGAGGAACACCTCTCCCTGGCGTTCGCCCTTCGGCCCGCCGGCAGCCTGCTGCTGTTCCTGCCGAAGGATCGCCGGCAGCCGGTCCCGCGGCCGATGGAGACCAGCTCCGCCCTCGCCGCTGCCGGTCCTCCGGAGATCCGCCTCGCCGCGTCCAACGTTCTCACGCTGGACTTCGTCGACGTGCGCGCCGGCGGCGAATCGCTGGAATCGGCGTACGTTCTCAAGGCGGCGAAGTTCGTGTTTCAGAAGAACGGCATGGGGGCCAACCCGTGGGACGCTGCCGTCCAGTTCAAGGACGAGATCATCCGCAAGACGTTTCCGCCGGACAGCGGATTCGAGGCGACATATCGATTCGAGATTCGAGATCGCGTGCCTGGCGCGCTGTCCGCCGTGATTGAACGAGGCGACCTGTACACCGTTACCTGCAACGGCCGCAAACTGGTCGTCAATCCGGACCAGTGGTGGCTGGACCGTGCCTTCACCCGGATTGACATCGAGGATGCAGCGCAGACCGGGTGGAATGAGCTTCGTATCCAGGCTTCGCCCATGACCGTGCAGCACGAGCTGGAGTCGGCCTACATCCTGGGTGAATTCTCGCTCGAGCCGACGGAGAAGGGGTTCGCCATCGTCCCGCCGAAGCCGATGCAACTCGGCCCATGGGACCGCCAGGGGTGTCCCTTCTACAGCGCGGGCGTCACCTACTCCCAGGAGTTTGAGGCGAGTGAAGGATCGGCTCGACACGTCGTCGCGCTGTCCAAGTGGTTCGGAGCCGTGGCGAAGGTGGAGGTCAACGGCCAGCCGGCCGGCGTCATCTACCGCGATCCCTGGGAATGCGACGTGACCGCGGCGATCCGACCCGGCAAGAACCGCGTATCGGTGACGGTGGTCGGCACGTTGAAGAACACGCTCGGCCCGCACCACGGCCGGCCCCCGCTGGGCCGTGCCTGGCCCGGCATGTTTGAGGCGAGCCCGGAAAGCGGTCCTCCGCCCGGCGCAGACTACGCCACCGTCGGCTACGGCCTGTTCGAGCCGTTTGTCCTGAAACGGATCACAACCGACTGAGGAACTCGATGCAAGATCCGGTCAGGGAACACGGCACTTCGGATGGGTCAACGTGCCTCACCCATCGAGGCCGGTAGGGTCGAAATCGGGATAGTGTTGTTTGAGGCAGTCTGGACACAGCCCGTGGCTGAACTCCGCCTCGGAGTGGTCTCGGATGTAAGATTCCAGCATTTCCCATTGCCCATCCGGGCGATGGATCTTCTTGCAGAAGCTGCAGATCGAGAGGAGTCCGCGCAGAATCTTCACCTCGCGGGCCAGCTCCCGGGCCTGTCGGGCGGCGGTGGCCGTGACCAGGGCCAGCAGGATGAGAACGGCGGCCTGCACAGCCACATTGACCAGTTCGATCCACACGCTCCACGGAGGCGCCCAGATGAACCACTCACCCAGTCGCGCGAGCGGCAACACGGCAGCCAGCCCCAGGGCAAGCCACCGGGAACGGCTGCAGGCCGCAAGGGCCACCGGCACCACGAACAGTATCGGAAAGTGAATAAGAGGACCCGTCAGGTAGTCGGCAGCGATGGCGCACGCCGCGATTGCCAGCGTGGCCGGTGTGTACGGCTCCTTGCGAAGCACGCCATGCAGAATCTCGCTGTCCATGGACGGACGCCTCCCGAGCACGAGATCACTCAGATCACCGATGCAGCCCTTGCCCCATGGGCCCGACCACGACCGCGGCTCGCAGCATTCGCAGGCCGGCGGAACGGACGGATCCCCTATCGCAGCCGGATGGCCCAGTTGTCCCGTTCCACGACTTCCCCGATCGTCGCCCATCGCAGCGCACCGTGCTTCTGCAGCGCGGCCGTCAGAGCATCGACGCGCGCTTCCGGCACGGAGATCAGCAGGCCGCCGGACGTTTGCGCGTCGCACAGGACATTCACCAGCGTCGGATCGCAACCGCCCGGATCCAGCCGGTCGCCCAGGTGCCCCAGCGTGCCCTTGTGCATCCGGGTGACCATTCCCGCGGCGGCGAACTCCAGGGTCCGCGCCATAAGCGGAACGGCCAGCGCGTCGATCACCAGCATCACGCCGCTCGCCTCGGCCATCTCGAAGGCGTGGCCCACCAGGCCGAAGCCGGTCACGTCCGTGGCGGCGGACACGCCCACCTCCGTCATGGCCCGGCCGCCCGGCTCGTTCAGCGCCACCATCGTCTCAACGGCCTCGGCCAGTTCCGGCTCCGGCAGCTTGCCCGCCTTGACGGCGCCCGTGAGAACGCCGCTGCCCAGAGGCTTGGTGAGCACGAGCCGATCTCCCGGCCGGGCAGTTGCGTTGGTAACCACGCGCTCCGGATGCACCGTGCCCGTGACGGCCAGCCCGTACTTGATTTCGGCGTCTCGGACGCTGTGGCCGCCCACGAGCACGGCCCCGGCGGCGGCCACCCGCTCACTACCGCCGCGCAGGATTTCGGAGAGCAGTTCGGACGGCAGGGTGTTGTCGGGAAAGCCCACGATGTTCAGGGCGGTCAAGGGCGTGGCACCCATCGCGTACACGTCGGACAGCGCGTTGGAGGCGGCAATCCGGCCAAACGTGAACGGATCGTCCACCAGGGGCGGGAAGAAATCCACCGTCTGCACGATGGCCAGGTCCGGGCGCAGGCGGAACACTCCCGCGTCGTCGAGTGTTTCCACGCCCACGAGCAGGTCGGGATGGGAGACGGGCGTCAGTCGGCGCAGCACCTGCGTCATGGCTTCCACGGGAAGCTTGCCGGCTCAGCCGGCGCAACTGGCGTAATCCGTCAGTCGGATTCTGCGGCCCTCCGTCATTCCTGCGATTCGCTTGTTGTTGTCGTCGGCCGGGTGGTGGCCGCACCGTTGGGCACCTCAAACTCCTCCCAACTCAGCCCCGCGGCATAGCTGGCGGTGGCCGCGTACAGATCGCTCCACGCCTGTCGAAGGCGGAT
>CAZBFW010000250.1:0-6323 GCA_964491135.1 uncultured Phycisphaeraceae bacterium
CGGCCCTGGCGGCGGAGGCGGCGCGTTTGCAGGGTGGCGAATCGTCCTTCACGCGATTGCATCGGTTGCTGTTTGACCCTCGCCGCGACCAGCCCGGTCGTGACTACACTCAGCTTGCCCGCGAGGCGGCGCTGGACGTGAACCGCTTCCTCGCCGACATGGACAGCGATGCCGTGCGGCGGACCGTGCAGGAGGACGTGGCGGTTGCCCGGCAACTCGGTTTGACGGAAGCGCCGGCCGTGTTTCTCAATAATCGCCGCGTGCCCGACCTGTGTGTGAACAGCCCGGTGTTCTGGCCCGCGGTGGCGGCCGACGCAGCCGACGTATGGAACCGGACCGAAATCCCCACGGCCACGCCGACCTTCCTGAGCGGGCCGCTGATGAGGGAGCAGGCCGACCAGACCGAGGAAAGCGACGTCGCAGAGGATGACCTGCCCGAGGCCGGACCGCTTATCGAGTTCTCAACACCCGTGCACGATCCTCCGGACGCGGAGTTGGTGGGTCCGCCGGCGGGACCGCCGTCCGGAGTGCAGTCCTTGCCGGCTGCCTCAAACAGCGATGACAACTCCCTCGGAGAGCATGGTATGGACCCTTTGACGAGCATTCTGTCTCCGAACTGTGATCAGCAGGAGCGTCGGCCGGTTCGCGTGGACACCGTCAACGTGCACGAGCTGGACGGAGAAGCCCTCATCTTTGACCCGGGCACCGGCGACACCCACCGTCTGAACGAGACGGCGCTCTTCATCTGGAATCGCTGTGATGGATCGCAAGGCGTGGCCGGAATCGCCGCCGCACTGGCGGAGGCGTACGAGGTGAGCACGGAGGAGGCACACGGTCACGTGGAACGCATCGTGAAGGACTTTGACGAACGCGGCCTACTCGTCACCGATGAATGACGCCGCCATGAGCCGGATGGGTGCGATGAACGCGCCACCTCACGTTCCGACAAGGCACTTCCGCATCGGCGTGGTTCCCATGTCTCTGAGGACTCCCATTCGCCCGCTGATGGACGAATACGCGTCGCTGTACCGCGCGTACGCGACGGCGGATTCCGGCCCGACTGCCATCCGGCTGGAAGTCTCCCGTTCCTCTCTGTCCCTACGGCGTCGGCGCCGGTACCGCGTGTCTGCGAACGGGCAACTCCAGTTCGAACCGAGTCGGCTTGAAGAAGTGCTTCCGTACGTCGAATGGACCCTCAACTGGCACGTGCCGAATCTCCTGCCCGATTGCCTTCAGTTCCACGCGTCGGCCGTTGAAATCGACGGGCAAGGCGTGATCCTGCCCGGGGAATCGGGCGTCGGCAAGTCCACGCTGACGGCCGGGCTGCTGGCCGGTGGCGCTCGGTACCTCTGCGATGAGTTTGCCCTGGTCGACACGCGGACCGCGCTGCTGCAGCCCTATCCCCGGGCCCTCTGCATCAAAAAAGCCGCATACCCGGTAATTCGCGACCTGGGGCTGCGGCTGCACGGTGGACGGCGTCACGTGAAATCGACAAAGGGCACCGTGGGCTTTCTGGACCCCCTCTCCGTCAGGCCGGATGCGATCGGCCGACCGGCGCCCGTGCGATTCATCATCTTCCCCAGGTACACGCCGGGAGCGGATCCCGCACTCATTCCAATCCGTCGTGCGGAGGCGGCGTTTTCCCTTCTGCCCACATGTTTCAATCTGCTGCGATGCACCCGGCCGGGCGTCGACATGGTCGCTTCGCTGGTTCGGTCGGCGGCCTGTTACCGCTTGATCGTCGGTGACCTGCCTCGGACCTGCGCCCAGGTGCTGGCGCTGCTGCACGGCCAGGAAGCCCGCTCAGCCCGGACGGCGTGACCGGCGGGCCGTGCCCCGCATTCCTAGACGGGTGATCCGGACGCGAGGATGAAGAACATCCAGAGAAAGGCGCCGACGAAGATCGAAAAGGCCAGACCCATACACAGACTCCTCAAATGACCGCGATGGCCAGATGACTCAGCGGGACGGACTGAAGGCCTTGCGCACCTCATCCAGCGTGTCCACGATCTCAAACCACTTGTTCAAATTCGTGACTTCGAACACCCCCGATACGAACGGAGTCGGACCCACCAGGATCGCCCGCCCCTTGGCCAGTCGCGCCCGCGTAACCACGTTGATCAGCGACGTGAGCCCGCTGGAATCGATGAACTCCACTTGCCGCAGGTCAATGGCCAGCCGCGAGTCCGGTTCAGCCACCAGGGGATGCAACTCCTCCAGGAAGGCGACTGCGTCCTCCGAGCGGATCTCGCCGCTCAGGGTCGCCGTGGGGACCGGGCCACTATGATCGATACGCATTTCCATCGGGGTCTCTCCGGTGCAGAGTGCTTTCCGGGCGTCGTCCGGCTACTTTCGCAGGTTTCCTAAGTCTCTTCTCCGCAACAACTTGCGAAGCAGCAAATAGTTCTCGCCGTTGAAGTCCGTAATCTCGCCGGAAACGACGAAAACCAGGTTCGGCGATCCCTGGATTTCAAAGGCCGCTCGCTCCAGCATGAGGTTCGGCAAGAGCTTCACCGGCGGTTCCTCGAAAGCCGCGCTGGTGGACTCGAACGAGAAGATGTACCACTGCCCGTCGCGTGAGATGCGGCCTGCCCGATCAGTCAGCATGTACCCGTCCGGATAGCGAGCGCGAGGGCGCTTGGCCGCAGGGTCTTCCTTGCCGCCCGGCGTGGCCAGGGAGACGTCCACGGGTGTCAGCGGTTCGTTTTTCGGTCGGTCCTGCTCGAACGCGCGCAGCACCTCCTCTTGGGTTGGCTGCCCCGGCGGCTGATCAGCGGGCGGGGCCGGTGGCTCGGGCTGGGGTTGCTCCGGTTCGGCGGGCGGCGTCTGCGAGTCGGGTGCGGGCTCCGGCTCCGGTTCGGGGCTCGGTGCCGTCTCTGCAGGTGGGGTGGATTCCGGGCCCTTGTCACTCCCGGGTGGAGCGGTTTGAGCAACGGCGATAGCAGCCAGGCCCACACCGAAGGCCGTCAGCAGGCCCAGCAGGGCCGGCGTGTGTTTGGGTTGCGGTGCCATAGATCCTTCTCCCGGCCGGTTTTCGACCTGGCGGCGCGTCCCTGCGCCATGGCTTCGCTCCTGCGGCGACCGGAGCGAAACAGAGTCTTCATTCTGCGCAATCTATGCACGGCCGGCGCAATTGGCAAGCGCCGACAACCGGTTGGCCGCGGGTGGGGCGCTTTCGGGGCCGGCTGCCGGACACGGTGCCCACAGGCATGCGAACCGGGGCTTGAAGGAATGCCCCCGCGTTCCACGGAGGAAACGCGGGGGCAGTTCCAAAGACCCTTTCCAGGAGGCGCTGAATTGTATGCTCTAGCGGATCACGATATCCACCGGCATCATCATGATCACCCGCTCCTGATGGACCAGTTGCAGCCGGGTGAGGGCGGTGATCAGGGCCTGGGCCCGCGCGGGGTCGATGTCCCGCAGCACGGGCAGCACGATGTCCGTCAGCGGCGTCGCGGGTCCGATGAGCGAAGGCGCGGCGGACCCTGAGTCGATGCGGAACCCGTCGTCGTCCGACTTGCCGCTGAACGCCTCCAGCAGCACGTCCATGATGTTTTTCGGCTCGGGCAGCACGCGAATGTCGTATTCGGAGATGTTCGCCTGGGCGGCGGCATATTTGATGGCGTCGCTGAGCGTGCCGATTTCATCAACCAGGCCGAGATCCTTTGCCTGATTGCCCGTGTACACGCGCCCGCCCGCCAGTTCGTCGATCGGCTTTTTCAGCTTGTCGCCCCGTCCCTCCGTCACCCGATTCCGAAACACGCCGTAGATTTCTTCCATGTACTTCGTGACGATCTGGCGTTCCTTCTCCGTGAAGGGGTGTGCGCTGTTCAAAATGTTCGCGTTGGCGCCGTGCTGATGCGGGTACCACGTGATGCCCAGCTTTCCCCACATGTCCGTCGTGACCAGCTTGCCTCCGATCACTCCGATGGATGCCGTAATGGTGGTGGCGTCGGCGAAAATCCGGTCGGCCCCGCAAGCCACGTAGTATCCACCGCTGCCCGCGACATTGCCCATCGAGACCACCAGCGGCTTCTTCGCCTTCACCCGCTGGGTGGCGTTCCAGATGATCTCGCTGGCGAGGGCCGAGCCGCCCGGCGAATCAACCCGCAGGACCACCGCCTTGATCGACGGATCCTCTTCCGCCTTGTCCAACGCCCGCCGGATGGTGGAGCTGAACGCACCCGACGACCCGCCGAACGGGCTGGGCTGCTCCGACCCGGTCATGATAGCGCCTTCCACGTAGACCACGGCCACCGCGGTGCCGGTGGATTTTCGCGAGGTCTTGGTGATCTCGTCGAGCAGGCCCATGAATGCAGAGAAGGGATTGGAGAAGTCGATGCTGGGACCCTTCTTCTTGCCGTAGTCGCGAACGAGCTTGGCGGACATGCCGTATCGCTTCTGCAGGTCGGCGGTGAAGTCCTCGGCGTGCTGGACCGAGTCAATCAGGCCCGCGGCCTTGGCCTCCTCCGCGGTGTAGGGTCCGTTGTCGATGATCTCCTTCACCTTGTCGGGCGGCAGATGACGTGATTGGGCAATCATGTCGACCAGGCTTTCGTAGAGACCGCCGTACAGCCAGTTCATCATCTCTTCGGCCGGCTTGCTGGGGCCGGTGCGGGTCAGGGTCTCGGCGGCGCTCTTGTAGTCGCCCATCTGGATGAACTCGGGCAACACGCCGATCTTGTCGAGCAGGCCGCGCAGGTAAGGAGACTCGCCATACAGACCGGTCAGCCAGACTTCGCCCGTGGGCACAACACTGACGTGGGACGCCGAACAGGCCAGCGCGTAGAGCCCGGTGCTGAGGACGTCGGCGTGGATATACACATCCTTGTCGACGGCGCGGAAGAGCTCTATGGCCTTGCGCAATTCCTCCAACTGCGCAAACCCCATTGCCGGCGACTCAAACGTGAGGACGACGGCCTTCACGGAGTCGTCAAAGCGGGCCTTGCTCATGCGCTCCGTCAGCTCGTGCAGGCTGACGGGCTGTTGCATGCTCAGGGAGAGCGTTTCCCCGGAGGGCCGTTCCGGCATCGGGCCCGAAAGCCGGAAATGCACGATCTTCGCAGGCTCCGCCGTACTGCTGAGCCCGGGAATCTGCGCGGAAAGAACGGGGACGGCCAGACATATCAGCAGGCAGGCCGCAAGGAATTGTCGAGTGCGTGTCATATTCGCGTGTTCCTCCTTTTTGCGTAACGCGCTTTGCAGGTCATCTCCTGCGCTACCTTCGCAAGTGTAACACGGAAATTCGGATGCGGCAGGGCGAGCGTCGGGGCTGCCACAAGTCGTTACAGATGCCTACCGTCGATGACGCGGGCGGGCTCGGATGGGTAGGGTCATTCGGTTGAATCAGCACCCCGTGCGGCGGCCGGAGGCCGAGCCGCACGCTGCGCCGCGGCTTGCGCCACCACCAGGGCTGCACCCGCTTCAAGCAGTGCCAGCGCCTGAAGCCAGACGATCGGGTTGTGCGCATCCCGACCGCCCACCCGCAGCCGCAGAAGTGCGTCCAGCAGCAACAGCGCGATCAACCCACGCCGACGCCAACTCGTGCCCGGCGCCACAATCAACACCCAGAACACCAACAGAACGATAAGCTCACGATGCAGCGGAAAAACCGCCCAACCGAAGAGCGTCGCCCGGAACAAGTCCGACAGATTTCGCCAGTGAACCCGGACACCCGCGTCGGAGGCAACGATGCTCTTGTGTTTGCCGGGACTCATCGTCTCACCGGCCTCCGTCTTGACCCATACGTGTGCGTAGTCGGAAACGATTTCAGCCTCGTGGCCGAAAGCTCTCAGGATCGAGGCGGCCACGACCGCGCGGCCGTCACAATCCTCCTGACCTTGCTCCAGCGCTTCTTCCACGGTGGGAATGTAGTCGGCCACGCCCCAGGTGTCCCAGTCCCAGGCATAAGGGAGCTTCTCGTACACGTACGCCTCCACGAGCCGAAGCTTCTTCTGGACCGGCAGGTCGTCCGCGATCCGGCCGCGCAGGTCATCAATCAGCGGTACCAGAGCGGGCGAATCCGGGTTGATCAACGCTGCGGGGTTTCGCCATCGGCGCATGTGGGTCACCAGCCGCGAGGGGTAGGGATACCCCACAAGCAGGATCGTCAGCGCGAGTACGCCCGCCTTGACCGGCCAGCGGACCCACCAAGGTTGCCTGTGGAATGTTCGCCACCACCCCATGCGGACCTCGCTCTCGCCTCTATGTTCCAGGGCAATGCCGTCGCATCATAGTCCGCGCGCCAATGAATTGACCCGCCCTCCCGGCGCAAAAAAGCTGGGCCACCCGTGTCACGTGACGTAACAGCTAGGCGGCCCATG
>CAZBFW010000251.1:0-6309 GCA_964491135.1 uncultured Phycisphaeraceae bacterium
CTCGGATTTCTCCTTGCGTGAGACGTAGAGCGAAACCGCCACCACGGCCACGATGAAGGCCAGAAACGTCACGATGTCGAACGGGGACAGCGTCAACGGACTTCCTCCTTGTTTCCGGCGCCCGGCGGGGCGCCGCTGATCGGACCGGAATGCCTGGGAGACTGCACGCCGTGAGTGGGCACCAGGCTGCGTTCCCGCGCGACACGACCCAGCCACCACACGCCAATCAAACTGATTTCGGCGGGGCTCGTCAAGATCAGAGGCCGGCACCAGGCGCCATCGGCTTGGGCCCGGCCGTCCGCGGCAGGCAAACCGCACTCGTCGACGGCGCGGGCAAACGCCGTCGTCGCCGCAATTGCCGACACCGGCGGGTGCTTCGCTCCGCCGGCCCCGTTGTGAAGAGGACGATCATCGGCGGCGCGGCTGTTGGTCCGCCTGCGGTTCTCGCACTGCGAATCGTCAGGAAGAAGCGGTCCTGACCGACTTGAAAGGCCATGCTCCTGTTCTCCCGCGGACGGCGACGCGTGAGTTCTCGCTGCAACTGTTTCGGCCCGGTTTTGTGCGGAAGACCACATCTCCCTTGCCCTTGTCTCGGCGAGCTGAGATTGAGCTTGCCACGTGCAAAACGCTACAATGGCGGTTCAGGAGAGAAGCCATGCCACGACGGATCCTGCCTCTAGTTCTGATCCTGATCATCACACCCGTTCCCGCGAACGCCCTGGACGGGCTGCCGGGCGATGGCAACGGGGACGGCATCGTGGATGCCGCGGATTGGCCGTGGTTTGACGCGTGCATGACCGGCCCCGAATCGGGTCCGAATCCTTCCGGTTGTGAGATCATGGATGTTGAGCCGGACGGGGACGTGGACCTGGCGGATTTCGCCAGAATCCAGCAGGTGTGGGGAGCCATCGACTGCTCGATCACGGCCGCCGCGTCCAGTATCGAGGGAGATCAACCTCAATACGATCCATTCATGGCCGTGGACGGAGACTTCTCCACGCGCTGGTCGAGCGAGTGGGCGGACGGCGAGTGGATTCAACTCGACTTCGGCCGGCCGCGCACGTTTTACGGCGTGAAGATTTACTGGGAGGTCGCGTACGCTCTGGCGTATTCCGTCTGGGTGTCGCCGGATGCCGCAACCTGGACGCCCGTGTTTTCCACGAGCAGCGGAAACGGCGCCCTGGATGCGATCTCCTTCGCCCCCCAGACGGCCCGCTACCTGCGGATCGACTGCGTAACCCGGGCAACGCAATGGGGCAACTCCATCTGGGAGGTGACGCTCCAGTCGGCTGATCCGTGTTACCTGGAGGAACCGGTCGATCCGCGAATCGAATCGTTGATCGACGCCATGACCCTGGAAGAGAAAACGTCCTTCGTCTACGGGCAGACGGCCATGGACCTGCGGCCCGTTTCCCGGCTCGGCATTCCGAGCCTGAAGCTGGCGGACGGGCCGCTGGGCGTCCGCTGGGGCCAGGCCACGGCGTTCCCCGCGGCCATCGCCCAAGCCGCCACGTGGGACGTGGAGCTGGTGGAGCGGGTCGGCGTGGCCATCGGGAACGAGTTCCGCAACAAGGGTCGGCAGGTATGGCTGGGGCCGTGCACGAACATCGTGCGCGTGCCGCACGGCGGGCGCAATTTCGAGACGTATGGGGAGGACCCGTATCTGAACTCCCGCATGGTGACGGCCGCCATTCGCGGAGCGCAGTCGCGCAACGTGGTGGCGTGCGTGAAGCACTACGCGTGCAACAACCAGGAGTATGATCGGGGCAACATCAACATTGAGGTGGATGAACGGACGCTCCGGGAAATCTACCTCCCGGCGTTCCGAGCGGCCGTGCAGGACGCAGGAGCCTGGGCGGTGATGGCGGCGTACAACCGTGTGAACGGCCCCTACTGCACGGAGAATCGGCCCCTGCTGACGGACATTCTGAAGAACGAATGGGGCTTCGACGGATTCGTGGTCTCGGACTGGGGCGCAGTGCACAGCACGGTGCCGCCGGCACTGGCCGGCACGGACCTGGAGATGGACGGAGCCAGCCCGACGGGTGCGTACTGGGGCAACGGGCAACTGCTGACCGCCGTTTCGGGCGGCTCCGTGGCCGAGGGCCTGGTGGACGAGAAGGTACGCCGCATCCTGCGGGCCATGTCGTTCACGGGCGTGCTGGACGAGCCGTGGCCCGCACCGGATACGGAACTGGTCGAGCACCGGGCACTGGTCCGGGAGGCCGGGGCCTCGGGCATCGTGCTGCTCAAGAACGAGCTCGGCACGCTGCCCCTGGACCCACAGGCGGCACAGACGCTGGCCGTCATCGGGCCCAACAGCTACGTGGCCTGCGTAGGCGGCGGCGGCAGCTCGGCCATGTGGCCCTACTACATGGTGAGTCCGCTGGAAGGCCTGGTAGTGGCCGCGGGACCGAGCTTGCACATCGTGGCGGAAGCAGGCGTCGTGCTGGAGGGAACTCCCCCGCCGGCACTGGATACCTCGTACCTGCGGCCGCCGGGCGGCGTGGGGCACGGGTTGCGCGGTGAGTACTTTGCCAACCGCACGCTTACGGGCAACCCGGTGCTGACCAGGATCGATGAAGCAATCAACTTCTATTGGGGAACGGGATCGCCGGGTCCCGGCATTCCGGTGGACGGTTTCTCGGTACGTTGGACGGGAACGCTCGAAGTGCCGCAGACCGGCACATATCAGCTCGGCATGTCGACGGATGACGGTGTCCGGCTCTACCTGGACGACGTATTGCTGATCGACGACTGGAACGACCACGGGACAACGCTGAACGATGTGACCGTAGCGCTGGATGAAGGTCACGCGTACAGTCTACGGATCGAGTACTACGAGAACGGGGGCGAGGCGGTGGCGGTCCTGTCCTGCTTCAGTCCGAGCGTCGGGCTGGACAACGCGGTGGCGGCCGCCTCGGACGCCGACGCGGCGATTGTGTTCGTGGGGCTGTCGGCCGACCTGGAAAGCGAAGGGTATGACCGGGCAACCATGGATCTGGACGCCGCACAGGTAACCCTGATCAACAGCGTGGCGGCGGTGAATGCCAACACGATCGTGGTTATCGTCGCCGGCTCGCAGGTGGGCATGGACGCCTGGGTCGACAACGTGCCGGCCGTGCTCCAGGCGTGGTACCTGGGGCAGGAGGCGGGCAACGCGATCGCGGACGTCGTTTTCGGGGCGGTCAACCCGTCCGGGCGACTGCCCATGACGTTCGTCCGGCAGTGGTCGGACCATCCTGCATTCACCAACTATCCCGGTGGCGTATACACGGAGGGGCTCTACGTCGGTTACCGCCACTTCGACAAGTATGGAATCGAGCCGCTGTATCCGTTCGGGCACGGATTGAGCTACACCACGTTCGACTATCGAGACCTGGTCATCGACGCGACCGGAATCGCGCGTGACGGAACTGTGCAGGTCCGGCTTCTCGTGCAAAACACGGGCAGCCGCGCGGGCGCGGCGGTGGTGCAAGTCTACGTGCGCGACGTCGCCGGCAGCGTCGACCGGCCAGTGAAGGAACTCAAGGGATTCTCCAAAGTGCACCTGCAGGCAGGTGAGGAGAAGATGGTATCCGTTCCGCTCGATTGGAGCAGTTTCGCGTATTACGACACGATCAGCGGTGGCTGGACCGTGGAGCCGGGCGCGTTCGACATTCTTGTGGGCACGTCCTCGCGTGACATACGCCTGGTCGGCACGGTGACCTATCCGTGATGCGCCAAGCCCGCGCGACAATCGCGTCACACCTGATACACTCGTGCGATTGGTGACGAACCTCGGCCGGTTCAACCGGGTCCGCGCTTCCGAATCTTCGGATTTTTCGTGTCAAAAACCCCGCCGCCCGCGCCTATCGTCGATTGGCCGGAATAGATTCCGCTTTACATCTCCCCAGTGCATGGAACGACCGGTTCCAGGAGCGCCGTTGAAGCCTGAGTCGTGTCTCAGGCCACGCGGTTGGCGGCCTCGGAGTTGAGGAGGACGTGGAACGCAACATCGTTATGCGGCGACACGCCGCGGGAGGTTCAAACGTGAGAAGCGAACGAATCGCAGTGCTGCAAGTGTATGCGGGCGCAGCGGCGCGGCGGGCTCGGGCCAGGACGGGAGGCGGGACCGCGATCGTGGTCATCGGTCTGCTGACGATTGCTGCCTCGGTCTCCCAGGCTCGAGGTCAGTGCGGATCGTGCTCGCCCTATCCGGCCGGTCTAGTCTGCGTGGACGGCGCGCAGAATGAGATCGGCGGCGGACCGCAGACGTATCTGGGGCTGGGCGGCACGTACCAGATGATTCACGCGAACCAGTTCACGGCCGCCGCGGGTCTGCTGATCACGCATGTGTGTATTTCGGTGAAATCGCCCACCGGCGGAGCGAACGAGCAGGCCTACATCAACATCTACGGTTCGGACACGCCTTTTCCGACCACCCCGATTCACCAGGAGGCGTTCAACATCACCACGCCGGCTGGAGGTGGTTTCCAGCTTGTGCCCATCAACGGGGGGGCCGGTTACGCCGTGAGCGGCAACTTCTGGGTGGGCGTGTACTACCCGACGGCGACGGCCAACATCGGCCATCAGGGCGCGACCACTCGAACCGGACCGCCCGGATCTGCGGCGGTGTGGGTGGATCATCCGCTTGTGGGATGGGACACGTACGATGGCGCCGGCGGGCCCTATGCCGGCCGCGCCCCCATCATCCGGCCCCTGCACCTGGCCGGTGCCCTGACGGAGGCGTGCTGTTTTTCCGACGGGACTTGCGCGGACATGTTTCCTACGGACTGCGTTGCCCAGGGCGGCACGCCGCAGGGCCCGGGAACGGATTGCGCCACCACCTCGTGCGAAACGAAGATCGCCTGCTGCCTGTCACAGGACAACGCATGCGTGATCCTTCCTGCGGCGGATTGTGCGGCGCTGGGCGGGTTCCAGGCGCCAGGCGGTGTCTGCCTGGGGGACACCAACGGAAACGGAATCGATGACGCCTGCGAGGTTGTCACGACCCCGTTCGCCATCGAGTTTTCGTTGGACATCGGGTCGGACAGGGAGTTGAGCGATCCGTTCGCCAACGGTGAAGAGGGGTTTGACCCGGGTGACGTGTACTGGTGGCTGGGGCCGCCGGTCACGCCGCCGGCGGTTCCTTGCGGACGCGACGGCTTCAAGGACGACGCGATTCTGTTCGGCCTGGACCCGTTCCCGGACGCTCCGGACTGCGCGGTGCCGGCGGCCACTCGCGTTCCGGTGGGGCCGTGCGCGCCGGACTGCTACTCGTGCTACGACAGCTATTTCGACCTGGACGGGCACGACCAGCTGGACGTGTCATTGATTGACGTGATCCCGCAGGACGGTCTGGAGAGCCCGATCCCCATCGGTCCGCTGAACACGAAGTGCGTGTACCCGGCGCGGTACCTGATCCTCTCCTACGACGACGACATGGCGCCGGGTTGGTCTCTCAACGACGTTCCGACGATCGTACCCTCGCCCGCGGGGCTGACACACGGCTCAGCCTTGTTCCGCGACGAGGTGCTGGGCGTGGAGGTCGGTCCGGGACCGGGCATTCCCCTGCCCTTGCTGGCCGTCTCGCCGTTCCTGCACGAAGCGGGTCTGCACCTGAGCCTGGCCCCGGATCCGACACCGGGCGAGGAGAAGTACGACGACGATACGGACTCGCTGGACGTGGTGCCGACGGACTACGAATGCGCCGTCTGGTACTTCAGTGCGGACCGGGAAGCGGGCATGGGCCTTGATCCGGGTGGCATCTATGAGGTGATTCCGGGCGGTTTCACAAAGGTGATTGATGATCAGATTCACCTCGGGTTGCCCGAGTCGACGGATGTGGACGCGTTCGAGTTCATCCGGTTCACAACCGCGGCGGGCGACGTGTTCCTGGCTCTGCTGTTCAGTGTGGACCAGGATGACCCGTGCACACCGGGTGACGAATCGGGCGGATTGAGCCCGAACGTGCTCTACGCCTCGCTGCTGACGGGCGCGTCGGCGCCGGCCGTGGACTTTGACTTCGCGGGTGACATTGACGCGGTGGCAGCCTGGCAGGCTCCATTGCCGGGCCCGACGATTCCGGGCGACTGCAGCGCGGACGAGCTGGTGGGTACGGCGGACGCCGTGGTGCTGGGCGAGTGCCTCAGCGGACCCGGCGGCGGACTGCTCGGGCCCGGCTGCGCGTGCGCGGATCTGGACCTCGATCTCGACGTGGATCTGTTCGACTACGGACTGTTCCAGTCGTTGTTCACCGGTCCGTAGAGGGACACGAGCAAGGAAGCCAACCGGTCAACCTGTGTGGCGACTGGCGGGTGGCCCGTC
>CAZBFW010000252.1:0-6290 GCA_964491135.1 uncultured Phycisphaeraceae bacterium
CCGGTGTGGGTCGGCTTTCGGAGGGGGTGCCTGACGTCGATAGTCTTGGCTCCGGCAGTCTCAGCGTTCAATCAGAGGAGGAAGAATCGCCTGCGGGAGTTTCTTCGACTTGACGAGCGGGAGGCTAATGGGTGACCCCTTTGTCCACCCGGTCCCCGGTTGATGGCAGTTGGCATTCAGTTCCTGGCCGTCAGATAATCAAAAACCCTTTGGTATCGCTTCCGCGGGCCAGGCTTGCCGAACCACTTTTCCATGGCGCCCACGGCGTCATCGTTACGACCAGACAACACCATTGCCGCAACAACACGAAGCACCTGATTCAAGTCATTGAGAACACGTGCGTCGCCACGCTCATAGGCGTCACAAATCCCCCTTGGGGTCGAGTAGGCATCCAGGAATGGAAGCGTCCATCTTTGCAGAAAAGACTTCATCTCGCGGACGACGCTCGGCACCGAATCAGGCTGGAAGATGAACCATCGAGCATGCGCCGCTTTCGCTGAGGTGAACTCAATAGGTTCCCTCAGCGTGCCACCAGGCAAGCCGGGTAGTAGCGACAGATCACCACCGATCATTTCGACTACCAGCTTGTCTACGGTGTCCATGCTTATGTCTAGCCACGGATAGACAGCAGCGGCAGAATCCGGCCGATCTGCGGGGTGGATCTCCATCGCAATCTCGATCCTCTGACGAGCGTCCGCTAGTTCACGCGTATAAACGAGGGTGTTCTTTCGACGGGCAAATCCGGACTGCAGGAGCCATGAATCCAGTTCTTTTTCGAGATTGACGCACAGGCATTCCTTGATTTCAGCTTTCATCGATTTCATGGTTGCCGAATCTTCACTGCTCTACGAACTTGGAGGAGCAGACAAAGGAATCTTTCCTGCTTCTCCCCGGCTGATTCGCTGGCCGGGCCGGATGCTTGCGCGGCCGGAAGCGTCGATTCCAGCCCCAGCTTCCCCACCGTCCGGACCAGCCACGGACCCTGGCCGCAGGGAATAACCCGGTTCACGCACTGATGCAAGGCATCCAGTTCCGCGGCCCTCTCTGCTCGTTTCGCCGGTGGGGCAAAGCCGTTTGGGGCGATAATGTCGTCGTTTCCCGAGCAATGTGGTTGACAAGCAGCCCGCACGCGCCTAAACCTTCAAATAATTTGAAGGTGTGCGCATGGCGTATCGGGATGCTCAACAGGCACTCCGGGCTCTGACCGGCGTCGCCGCCACGCAGGGGGGCTACTTTACGGCCCAGCAGGCCGAGCGGGCGGGGTACGTGTATCCGCACCTGACGTACCACGTGAGCCGGGGCAACTTCGAGCGGGCCGGCCGCGGGCTTTACCGCATCCCGACGATTCCGCTGAGCGAGCATGACGACCTGATCCGGCTGACGCTGTGGAGCCGGGGGCGGGATGACGTTCCGCAGGCGGTCGTCTCGCACGAGTCCGCCCTCAGCCTGCACGAGCTGAGCGATGTGCTTCCCGGCAAGGTTCACCTCACCGTGCCGAGGTCGTTTCGCCGGCCGCCGCCGCCCGAGTGTGTGGTGCACAAGGCTGATCTGGCTGAGGCGGAGAGCAAGGCCTGGGGCGCCTTTCGGGTGACGACGCCACTGCGTACGCTGACGGATGTCGCTTCGGAAGATGCCGTGCCGACGGAGCAGCTTGAGCGTGCGGTTCGCGACGCACTCGAGCGCGGGCTCGTCAGGAACTCGAAGCTGCGTGCGGCGGCGGAGGCGGCCGACCCGCACAGCCGACTGGCCAAGCTCGTGGCGGCGCTGTGGTGATGGGGAAGCAGTACGACAATCCGGAGGCGTTCAGGCAAGCGCTGATGATGCGGCTGAAGAACGCCGCGAAGACGCGAGCACTGTCCGTACAGGACATGCAGATCAAGTTCCTGATCGAACGGCTGCTGGCGCGGCTGTTCGCAACGGCCGACCCGCCATGGGTGCTGAAAGGCGGCTTTGCGATGGAGCTTCGGTATCGACCGAAGGCACGCACCACCCGGGATGTGGACCTGACAGCGGCGACAAACAGAGGCCTGACGCAGATCCGCGAACAGCTGCAGGAAGCGGCGGCGCTCGACCTGGACGACCACCTGGAGTTCCGGATCGGGTCCGCCCGGCGTGAGCTCCCCGGTGCACCCGAAGGCGGGGCACGGTTCCCGGTGGAGGCGCTGCTTGTGGGCAAGGTTTTTGGTCGTTTCCACGTTGACGTTGGGATTGGCGACTACGTCGGCGTGGCGCCGGAGGTTCTCGTCGGCGATGACCTGCTGGGTTTCGCTGGGATTGAGCCGGCTCGCGTGCTGGCCATTTCGAAGGCGCAGCAGTTTGCCGAGAAGCTCCACGCCTACACCTATGCGTGGGATGACCGCGAGAACACGCGGGTCAAGGACATTGTCGACCTGGTGCTGCTCATCGAGCGTGGCGAACTTGATGCGGATGATGTTGCGGTTGCGATTCGCGAGACGTTCAGACGCCGCGAGGCACACCCGGTTCCACGTGAGTTGGCGGCCCCGCCCATCGCGTGGGCGTCAGAGTTCCCTGCGCTTGCGGAACAGGCGGGCCTCTCGACGCAGGTTCTGAACGCGGCCTTCGAAATTCTGGCGGCCTATTTCAATCGGCTCAACCTGTGACGCGCTGGATCCCGCGGGCGAGGGGTATTCATCCGCCCGACCGGGGCGCGGGTTGGCGCGCTTCCTGGTCGGGTTCAGCCGACCGGCCAGTGCCCCTATCTTCAGATGGGGGCGCGCGAAACCTTCATTACTCCCCTTCTTCTTCCTCTTCTGCGCGAGCCGGCTTCAGCCGGCTTTGCGGGCGCTCTCTGTGGGTCGCGTTCGCAGGAGAAAGCCGGCTGAAGCCGGCTGCGAGAGAGAAGAAAAGATGTGGGGTCTGCCCTCCCTCGGCTGAAGCCGAGGGCACTGTCCGGCCGGCTGAAGCCGGCCGCGGGGTCGAAGTCCTAGGGTTCGCCTCGCAGGCTTCGTGATCCGGGGACAGCTCACCCACGCAAGGAACCTCCCGGCGCTGCAAATGGATACGGCTCACCAAGAAGCATCTCGTACTTCGCCTTCATCCGCGACGCCCATTCATCCTCGACCTGGCCCAGCAGTTCGATGTGCCTTCTGAAGAACTGCCGTTGGGAGTCCTCGTTTTCAATCCGGTGCTCCGGTTCCCATTCCGACGCGATGCCCCGGGTCATGTCAGAGACCAGCCAGAAAAGCAGCTCATCCGGGTCCTTGGTCCTCCGTCGTTCATATTCCTGTCCGCGCTCCGTCACGACGTAGTGTAGTTCATCGCCTACGTATTCGATGTGAGGGCTGCCGTCATGTTGTGGAGTTGTCGAGAATTGGACGTGCTTAGCATGTGCCCGAAGCTGTCTGGCGATCTTGTAGTACCTTTGCTTGATAGCTGACAGATCCATCGTGTTGCACGTCCGTCTGCCAATCTTCTGTGGTGGGCATCATCGCCTTTGCTCGTCTCGAATGGAAGTCGAAGGGAAATCCGGCAGTTGACGCCCTGAACGACGAAAAGGGGGGCAGCTCAGGCGACATGGTGGTTCAGGGCCTCGCCCAGCCTGGTTTTCGGACGTCGGCGGCGATGCGCGGGTGGATTCGCTCTGGTTGCGGTCGGCGTTTATGATGGCGGCGTATGGCCAGCGTGGTGTTGCAGAATGTGATGAAGCAGTTCGGGCACAAGATCGTGCTCGACGGCGTGTCGCTGGAGGTCCGATCCGGGGAGACGGTGGGCCTGGTGGGGGCGAACGGGTCCGGCAAGACCACCCTGTTCAAGCTCATCGCCGGGCGGGAGCAGCCGGACCTGGGCACGGTGACACGCACGCGAGGGCTGCGGGTGGGATACCTGCCGCAGGAGCCGGAGCTGGACTCCGCTCGCACGCTGCGCGAGGAGGTGGGCCGGGCGTTTGACGAGGTGCTGGACCTCGAGCGCCGAATGCTGGAGCTGTCGCACGAGATCGCCGCGCGGCACGACGACCCCAACCTGCCGCGGCTGCTGGCCGACTACGACCGGCTGGAAGCGCGGTTCCACGCGCTGGACGGGCACAGCATCGACGTGCGGCTGGAGGAGATTCTGGGCGGGCTCGGCTTCACTCCGGCCGAGCGCGAGCTGCCGGTGTCCGCCCTCTCCGGCGGGCAAAAGTGCCGGGCGGCCCTGGGCAAGCTGCTGCTGGAAGAAAGCACGCTGCTTCTGCTGGACGAGCCGACGAACCACCTGGACCTGGAGGCGACGCGGTTCCTCGAGAAATTCCTGGCCGGCCATCACGGGGGGGCGGTGATCATCTCGCACGACCGGTACCTCCTGGACCGGCTGGCCACCCGCATCATCGAGGTGGAGGCGCGGTCGGTGGCGGTCTATCCGGGCAACTACAGCCAGTACGTCCAGACGAAGGAACTGCGGCGGCTGACGCTGGAGCGGCAGGCCGCGATGGATCGGGCCGAGATCGACAAGGAGCTGGACTACATTCGCAAGTACGGCGCGGCGAAGCGCGTCCGGCAGGCCCGGGGCCGGCGGACCCGACTGGAGCGGCGGCTGGCGTCGGGCGAGTTGATCACGGAGGGCCCGCGCGCCCAGCGCACGGTGAACATCCGCTTCGGCGAAGTGGCGCAGGGCGGCAACACGATTCTCCAATGCGAGGGGGCGGGCAAGCGGTACGGCGACAAGGTGCTGTTTGAGAACCTGAGCTTTGACGTGTACCGCGGGCACCGGCTGGGCATCACCGGGCCCAACGGCACGGGCAAGACCACGCTGCTGCGGATGGCGATGGGCGAGGTGACGGGCGACGGCGGGCGCATCCGCCTGTTCGAGAACCTGCGGGTGGGCTACTACGCGCAGGAGCACGCGAATTTCGACCGGTCGGGCAGCGTGCTGGATGAGATTCGCGCGGCACGGCCGGACCTTTCGGAGCAGGAGGCGCGGTCGTACCTTGGCCGGTTCCTGTTCAGCGGTGACGACGTGTTCAAGCGGCTGGCGGACTGCAGCGGCGGCGAGCAGAGCCGCGTGCGGCTGGCCCGGCTGATCCTGTCGAACCCGCAGGTGCTCATTCTGGACGAGCCGACGAACCACCTGGACATTCCATCACGCGAGGCGCTGGAGTCGGCCCTGGACGGCTATGAAGGCACCATCATCGTGGTGAGCCACGACCGGTTCTTTCTGGACCAGGTGGTGGACCGGCTGCTGGTGATGGAGCGCGGCCGGCATCGACTGTTTCTGGGGAACTACAGCGAATACGCCCGGCAGGTCGAGGCGGAGCAGGCGGAGGCGGAGGCGGCACGGATCGCCGCGGCGGCGGCCGTCCGCAAGCACGAGGCGAAGAAGAAACGGGCGAAGCGAGCGTCGAACCCGTACGACGGGCTGTCCATGGAGCAGATCGAGGAGCTGCTCATCAGCAAAGAGCGGGAGCTGGCCGGTCTGATGGAGCAGTTTGCGTCCGAGGCGGTCTATCGCGACCCCGCCGCCACGCGTGCCCTGCAGGAGCAGTGCGAGGCGCTGAAGGCGGAGATTGCCGCTATCGACGCGGCCTGGCAGGAGCGGGCGGAGGAGATGGGCTGATGCCCGGGCGGCTGGAACTGATCTACGGCTGCATGTTCAGCGGCAAGACGACGGAGCTGATCCGGCGGCTGGCGGATGCGCAGTCGGCCGGCCGGTGGGTGGTGGCGCTCAAGCCCTCCCGCGACCAGCGGTACGCGGAGCGCGAGCTGGTGAGCCACGCCGGGCCGTCATTTCCGGCCGTGCCCATCGATGGGCCGGAGCAGATCGAATCGTGCGCGGAGGGGTTCGACGTGGTGGGGCTGGACGAGGTGCACTTCTACGGGCTGGAAGTGGTGGAGGCGTGCCGCACGCTGGTGGCGGATGGCAAGCGGGTGATTGTGGCCGGTGTGGATGTGGATCATCGCGGCCGGCCGTTTGTTGTGTTTCCGCCGTTGCAGGCCGCGGCGGATGAGTTGGTTCATCGTACGGCGCGGTGCGCCCGCTGCGGCGGGGAGGCGGAGTTTTCGCAGCGAATGATCGAGGACGATTCGCCGATCGTGGTCGGCGGCGCGGACCTCTACGAACCGCGCTGCCGGTTCTGCTTCCGGCGGCCGTGAAGGCGGAATGGAACCGAGACAACAGTGGCAGGCGACATCCGCTGGGCCGATCCCGGCGCGCCGGGAGTTCTCGGCCAGACTTCCAGGAGCATCCCATCTCGTGAAGCGGAACCGGGGACCGGGATGGGAATCCCGGTCCAGCGACAATCTGATGCAGTGGACGGACCGAGATAGGAATCTCGGTCCAGCGAAGATAGGAATCTC
>CAZBFW010000253.1:0-6287 GCA_964491135.1 uncultured Phycisphaeraceae bacterium
ACCGTATCCTACTCTCTTTCCCTAGACTTCGCTCTTACGATCTTTTTGAGCTCTTTCCCTGGTCATCAGTTTGCAGTTCGAATAATGCGTAGCTTATCTCTCCCTCATAAAAGACAAGAACCACCAGGGTTTTCGACCAGTACCGGCTCACCAAGGACCTGGAAGACCTTTTTGAGGCCAAACAGCAGCAGATGGCGGCGGAGGCCAAGCAGAAGACCGACGAGATCACCGTGAAGCGGCAGGAACTGGCCCGCTTCAAGCCGGATTCGGACGACTACAAGACCCGGCGGGCCCAGGTGGACGAGATGGAGGTTCAGTTTGAGGTCTGGGCGGCCACCAAGGAGCGGCAGATTCGGGAAGAGCACAAATCGTGGCTTCTGCGAATCTATCAGAACGTCCACAAGGCCGTGGAGGAGCTGTCCGCCGAGAAGGGAATCGAAGTGGTGCTGACCTATGACGAAGTCACGGACGAGGCGCCCGATTCCAAAACGCTCCGGCAGCAGCTTCTGCTGGAGAAGGTGTTCTACTTCGCGAAGGAGCTGGACCTGACGCAGGAAACCATCGAGCGGTTGAACAAGAACTACACTACGCCGGAGAACGCCATGGGCACGCCGGTCGAGCCGAACGGCGCGGCGCACGTGACCGCGGCCCCGGCCGCCGCGAGTTCGTCATGACGGATTTTTACACACTGTCGGAACTGGCCGATGAGTTCGGCCTGGAGCTGCACGGCGACGGCTCCGTGCGCGTTCGCGGGGTAAACACGCTGTCCGCGGCGGGCGCGGAAGAGATCGCCTGGGCGGCGGACGCCCGTCACGCAGCGCGGTTGGGCAGTTGCCGGGCCGCAGCCGTGGTGGTGCCGTGCAAGTTCGGCGAGACCCCGATGCCCTCGCTGCGATCGGATTCCGTGGAACGGACGGTGGCCCAGTTACTGGGGCATTTTGCGCCGCCGGTGCCGCGACCGTCCGCAGGGGTGCATCCGACGGCGGTGGTGTCGGGCTCGGCGGTCCTGGGCGTCGAGGTGGCGATCGGCCCGTACGTGGTGATCGGCGAGCGAGCGGCGATCGGTGATCGAACGATTCTGCACGCCGGCGTTCACGTGGGCGACGACTGCCGGATCGGAGCCGATTGCCGGATCTGGGATCACGTGGTCATTCGCGAGCGGTGCGAGGTGGGCGACCGGGTAATCCTGCATCCGCACGTGGTGATCGGCAGCGACGGGTTCGGGTACTACTTCGCCGAGGGCCGGCACAACAAGATTCCGCACGGCGGCCGGGTGGTGCTGGGGGACGACGTGGAGATCGGCTCCGGCTCGACGCTGGACCGGTCCAAGGTGGGGGAGACGGTGGTGGGCCCTGGCACGAAGATTGATAACCTGGTGCAGATCGGCCATAATGTGCGGATCGGGGCCCATTGTATCCTCATCGCCCATTGTGCAATCGGCGGCAGCGCAGTGCTGGGCAACGGCGTGATCCTGGGCGGCCACGTGGGCATCCGGGACAATGTTACGCTGGGCGACGGGGTTGTGGTCGCTGCGTGCAGTTGTGTCGGCCGCGACATTCCTCCGGGCCAGACCGTGGGAGGGATTTCTGCCTACGATCACCAGATCTACAAGCGGGTGCTGGCGTTGACACCCAAGCTTCCGGACATCGTGCGTCAGGTGAGGGACCTGGCCAGACGAGTGGAGAGTCTTGAAGCCGCAACAGACCATCCATAAACCCGTCGAGATGGAGGGACGGGGCCTGTTCACGGGAGAACCCGCGACGCTGCGTTTCTTCCCGGCCGAGCCCAACACGGGGCTGCGGTTTGTCCGTGTCGACCAGCCGCAGCCCGTATGCGTGGAAGCCCGGGTGGAGAACGTCTCGAAGCGCGCCCGCCGGACGTCCCTGCGGAACGGCACGGTGGCCATTGAGACCGTCGAGCATTGTCTCAGCGCGTGCGCCGGGCTGGAAATTGACAACCTGCGGATCGAGCTGGCCGGCAATGAGCTGCCCTCGCTGGACGGCAGTTGCATGGCCTACGTGCAGTCGCTCCAGAAAGCCGGCATTGTGGCCCAGGACCGGCCGCGCGAGCCGTTCGTGATCCGCGACACGGTGCGGGTGGTGGACGGAGACTCGGAGCTCGTCGCCCTGCCTCCGCTTCGTCCGGACGCGGAGAGCCTGGAGATCATCTACGATCTGGACTACGGGCATGCGTCGGCGATCGGGCGGCAGATCCACTCGGTGACGATCTCGCCGGAGACGTTCGTGCAGGAGATCGCCCCGGCCCGCACGTTTGTGCTCAAGCAGGAGGCGGACCAGTTGCTGGCGATGGGGCTGGGCACGCACCTGACCTATGATGACATCCTGGTTTTCGGCCCGGACGGGGTCATCCAGAACGAGCTGCGCTATCCCAACGAGTGCGTGCGGCACAAGATTCTCGACCTGCTGGGCGACCTGATGCTGTCCGGTCGGTTCCTGGTCGGCCGCATTTTCGCCCGCAAGTCCGGGCACTCATTGAACCAGGAGATGGCCCGGCGGCTGGCGGAACAGGCGCATGACCAGAGGCTGCGTGACCTGCTGATCACGCCGCCGGCGTATGACATCCGGGCGGTGCAGCGGGTGCTGCCGCACCGCTACCCGTTCCTGATGGTGGACCGCATCCTGGAGATCGACGGCACACGGCGGGCGGTGGGCATCAAGAACGTGACGGCCAACGAGGAGTTCTTCCAGGGGCACTATCCGGGGCAGCCCATCATGCCGGGCGTGCTCATCATCGAGGCGATGGCGCAGATGGGGGGAATCCTGTTGTCCCAGGAGCTGGAGCACAAGGGGATGGTGGCGATCCTGTTGAGCCTGGACAAGGTCAAATTCCGGCGGCCGGTGGTGCCGGGTGACCAGCTTGTTCTGACGGCGCGGGCCGTTCACGTGGCGGCCCGGCGGGGGCACGTGCGCTGCACGGCCCACGTGGCGCGGGAGCTGGTCTGCGAGGCGGACATCCGCTTCGCCCTGACGGACGCAGAGCCGGGGTCGACCCGGACCGGGAGTGACGCGTAATCGTGGAAGAGATTCTGGCGGAAGCAACAACCGAGATTCATCCGACCGCGATCATCGAGGATGGTGCGGACATCGGGCGCGGCGTACGCATCGGCCCGTACTGCGTGATCGGAACGAACGTGGTGCTGGGCGACGGGTGCCGGCTGCACAACCACGTGACGATCACGGGCTGGACCACCGTCGGGCGAGACTCGGTGTTCTATCCCAACACCGTGATCGGAGCGGCTCCCCAGGACCTGAAATACCGCGGAAGTCCGACGCGCCTGACAATCGGCGACCGGAACGTCTTTCGGGAACAGGTCACGGTGCACCCGGGGACGGAGCACGGGGGCGGCCACACCCGCATCGGGAATGACAACCTCTTTTTGGTGGGCGTGCACATTGCGCACGACTGCCTGGTCGGCGACCGCTGCGTCCTGGCGAACTACGTGCAGCTGGGCGGGCACGTCATTCTGGAAGACTGCGTGACGTTCGGCGGGCATTGCGGAGTCCACCATTTCGTCACGGTGGGCAAGCACGCGATGGTGGGCGGGCTGTCGCCCATTTCGCAGGACGTCCCGCCCTTCATGATCGTGGTGGGGGCCCGCGGCTCGAGCCCGCGCGTGCGGTACATCAATCGGGTGGGGCTGCAGCGCTGCGGCTTTACCGAGGAGCAGATCCAGGCGCTCAAAGTCGCCCAGATGAGGCTGTTCTCGCTCTCTGCCCGTCGCTCCGGGCGACCCATTCTGCAAACCATCGCGGAGATGAAGGCCGACGGTGCCCTGGATGCAAACGTGGAATACCTGCTTGACTTCCTCATCCGTTCGTTCGAGCACGGGAGGAACGGACGATACCTGGAGTCGTTGCGCCGGGCCTGAGGGGACCCGGGTGTCCTTCCCGAGCGGCCTCGAGATGTCCGTTGGACCGTGAAGTACCCTCCGGGAGAAAACCAGACCATGACGCAGACGTTTCGAGCGGCCGTGATCGGCGCAGGACGCATGGGGCGCCACCACGCCCGGCTCTATCACCAGATGCCGGACACACGGCTTACAGCCGTGGTGGACACGGACATGGCCAAGGCCGGCGCCCTGGCCGCGGAGTACGGCTGCGCGGCCGTGGCGCGAGTGGAGGACGTGATCGACCGAATCGACGTCGCGACGATCGCGGTGCCCACGGTGTTTCACGAAGAGGTCGCGTTGCCGCTGATCGACCGGGGCATTCCGCTGCTCATCGAGAAGCCCATGGCACCGGACAGCGCGGCCGCCCGGCGGATGTGCGAGCGGGCGGAGGCGCGGGGCGCGCTCATCCAGATCGGTCATTCCGAGCGGTTCAACCCGGTCGTGGTGGCCATACAGCGGATGGAGGTGCGGCCGCGCTTCATCGAGACGCACCGGATCAGTCCGTTCACGTTCCGCAGCGCGGACATCGGCGTCGTGTTCGACATGATGATCCATGACATCGACATCGTTCTGCACCTGGTGAAGGAGCGGACGTACACGGTGGACGCGGTGGGCGTGGCGGTTCTGGGCCCGCACGAGGACATCGCCAACGCGCGGGTGACCTTTGCCAGCGGAGCGACGGCGAACCTCACCGCCTCGCGCCTGGCCCTCAAAACGGAGCGGAAGATCCGCGTGTTCAGCCCGGATGCGTACCTGTCCGTCGATTACGGCAAGAAGACGGGCATCGCCGTCAAGAAGGACGCCAATCTGGACCTTTTGCGCATGGCCCGGGAGAAGAACTTCAAGGACCTTTCCGAAATGCAGCACGTCGATTTCGGCTCGCTGGTCAACGTGGAGCCGCTGGTGATCGATGACGTGGAGCCGCTGCGGGCGGAGATCTCGGCGTTTCTGAAGTCCGTGCGCGAGGGAACGCCCCCGCCCGTTTCCGCCACCGACGGCCTGGCCGCCGTGGAGCTGGCCGAGGCGATCGTGGCCTCCGTGCAGTCGCACGGGTGGAAGGCGGAATGAGCGGCTTCGCGGCGGCGGCAGCGCAGACCCGCCCCATCCGAGCCGAACCGCCCTCGCTGGACAGCCCCTGTCCCTCGCTGCACACTAGCTCCGGCATGGACATGATCCTGGCGGAAAACCTGGTGAAGGTGTTCCCCTCGCCCGACGGGTCCGACAAGCGGGCGGTGGATGGCCTGAGTTTCCGGGTGGGGCCGGGCGAAATGTACGGCCTGCTGGGCCCCAACGGGGCGGGCAAGACCACGACGTTGCGGATGCTCAGCGGGCTGATGACCCCAAGCGAAGGCCGGGCGGTGCTGGCCGGCTGTGACGTGGCGGCGGACGCCCGCCGCGTCAAGCGGAACATCGGGTTCCTGACGGCCCACACGGGCCTGTACCAGCGTCTCTCGCCGCGCGAGTTGCTGACGTTCTTCGCGGAGTTGCACGGGCTGACGGCCGGCGACGCCCGCCGGCGCGTGCAGCACCTGGTGGACTGGCTGCAGATGGGCGATTTCGCCGAGCTGCGGTGCGGCGGGCTGTCGACCGGCCAGCGGCAGCGGACGAACATCGCCCGGGCCCTGGTGGCGGACCCGCCCATCCTGATTCTGGACGAGCCCACGCTGGGTCTGGACGTGCTGAGCAACCGGGTCATCCTGGATTTCATCGTCCGCGAGCGTGACGTGGGCAAGACGGTGCTGCTCTCCACGCATTACCTGCACGAGGCGGAAGTGATGTGTGACCGCGTGGGCCTGCTGCACAAGGGCCGGCTGGTAGCCGAGGGCACGGTGAGGCAGCTTCTGGAACAGACGGGCGAGCCCCACCTCAGCGAGGCGTTTCTGCGGATTGTGGGGGAATCCGAGTCGGTGCTCCGGCGTACGCCGTCGCCCGCGGCGCCGGAAGGAAAGCCCGGATGATCTCGTACCGCCGCGTGAGCCTGATCTACCTGAAGGAGCTGGTGGACATTCTGCGCGATCGTCGGGCGCTGGCCGCGATGGTGATCGTACCGATCGTGCTGTACCCCCTGCTGATGGTGGGCTCCGTGCAGGCGATCAGCGTTGCGTCCAGCGAGCTGCGCCGGCAGATTGTCATCGGCGTGGACCCCGGACACCGCGAGAGCTTCAGTGAGCTCTACCGCGAGTACGAGTCCCATGCCGCCCTCCGAGCGCCCTCGTCCCAGCCGGACTCGTCCGATACGTCGCCGGAGGAACGCCCGGAAGTGCTGCTCCGCGAGGTCCGCACGGATGACATGAGGCAGGCGGTGCGTGATCGCCTCATTCATCTCGGAGTGGTGTTCCGACGACTGCCGAGCGGTGATCTCCTGACCAGCCAGTAC
>CAZBFW010000254.1:0-6273 GCA_964491135.1 uncultured Phycisphaeraceae bacterium
TCTCCGCCAGGTCCGACATCTGACGTTCGATCGACAGGTTCGTGCCGTCGTGAAACAGCAGGTTCTCCACCGGCCGTTTGGTCGGCGTGACCACCAGCTCGCCCCGCTCGTTCGTACGCGCCTGCCGGTTGCCCTCCAGGACGAACGGGTTCCGCGGGTCTTTTCCCCGTCGATCGAGGGCCCTCCCCAGCGCGCCCTGAAAGGCCTTCACATCCAGCTGGCGTGTCTTGTAGCCGGGCACACCGATATTCGCGACGTTCTCCGCGATCATGCGGTGCCGCTCTTCGGTGAACGCCGCCGTGCTCACCAGCACCGGCATGGAACCCCGGTTGATCAGGTTCTCGAAGAACACTCTCGATTCTCCTGGCCCTTCACTGCGGCATCCGGCGTACCATCGAGTCCCGTGCCGCCCGCCACACCTGGGAGGCCGGTTCGCCCCGCGGACGGTTCGGCCGTTTTTGCGCGACCGCGCGGTTTCCGCGCGACATCGTCCCTCATGCGGTCAGGGCCGGTTCCAGCCCCGTGCGCCGGGTCGCGGTGCGCTCCGACTCCGCCTCCTCCCGCCACTGCTTGAGCTTCATGCCCAGCGTCCGCACACCCATGCCCAGCATCCGGGCCGTGCGCTGGCGATGGCCGCTATTCTCGGCCAGCACCTTCTCGATCAATCGCCGCTCCATTTCCTCGAGCATGCGACCGGGCTGCAGGTCGCCGAACGGCGACGCCGACTCCACGTGGCCCTGCAGCCAGCCGCGAATCACGTCGCACGTCAGAAGCCCGTCCGGCGCCAGCACGGAGGCGCGCTGGCAGAGGTTCTCCAGCTCGCGCACGTTGCCCGGCCAGCGGTACTCCTCCAGCAGGCGGTACGCGTCCGGACTGACCTTCGGCGGTTTGTGCCCGTCCCGGGCCGCCGCTTCCTTCAGAAAATGGTCGACCAGCCGGCGGATGTCGGAGCCGCGGCTGCGCAGCGGCGGCAGGTGCACGGGCAGGACGTTGAGCCGGTAGAACAGGTCGCCCCGGAAGCGGTGGCGGGCCACCCAGTCGTCAAGGTCCCGATTCGTGGTGGCGATCACGCGCACGTTCGCCCGCCGCGTGGCGCTGCTGCCCACGCGTTCAAACTCACCCTCCTGGAGCACGCGCAACAGCTTCGCCTGCAGTGGCAGGGCCATCTCCGAAATCTCATCCAGCAGAAGCGTGCCGCCGTCGGCCAGCTCAAACCGGCCCTTGCGAAGCCGGTCCGCGCCGGTGAACGCGCCGCGCTCGTGCCCGAACAGCTCGCTCTCCAGCAGGTTGCCCGACAGGGCCGCGCAGTTCAGGCACAGCATCGGCCGGTCCGCCCGCGCCGACTGAGCGTGGATGGCCGTCGCGACCAGCTCCTTGCCCGTGCCCGACTCGCCCACGATGAGCACGGTGGCGTCACTGCGGGCCACCCGGGCGATCTGCCGGCGGATGGCGAGCATCTCCTCGCTGTCGCCCACCATCTCCCGCCGGCGGCGCATGTCGTCCAGCGAGGCCCGCAAGGCCTCGTTCTCGCTCCGCAGCCGACCGTGCTGCAGCGCCCGCTCCACCTGCACGACGATGGCGTCCGCCTCAAACGGCTTCTGGATGTAGTCGAACGCGCCCAGCTTCATGGCTTCCACCGCGCTGGAGATGCTGCCGAACGCCGTCATGAGAATGACCGGCGTCTCGCAGCCCCGATCCCGCAGGGTGCGCAGAAACGTAACCCCGTCCATCCGCGGCATCTTCAGGTCGCTCAGCACCAGGTCGAACTCGCCGCGTACGACCGGCTCCAGGGCCTCCGTCGGGTTCTCGAACGTCTCCACCGCGTGGTCTTCGCGGCTCAACGTCTCCTTCAGGGAGTCCCGCAGCAACGGCTTGTCATCCACCACACAGATGCGGCTCATGCCTGTTCCTCTTCTTCCTCAGTCCATACCGGCGCCGCCGCCGGCAACACCATCGTAAACGTAGCGCCGCCACCCGGGCGCTCGCCGACCTCAACCCGACCCCCGTGGGCCTCCGCGATCCGATGCACGATGGACAGGCCCAGCCCCGTGCCCGTGTCCTTCGTCGTGAAGAACGGATTGAAGATGCGCTGCCGCAACTCCGCCGGAATGCCCGGCCCGTCGTCGGCCACCACAATGCCGATCTGCCCGTCACCGGCCTCCACGGCGTCGAGCCAGACCTGCCCGCCCGATCCCGCCGCGTCCAGCGCGTTGAACACCAGATTCACCAGCGCCCGCGTCACCTCCCGCTCGTCCGCACGAACGAACGCGTCCGCCGCCGCCTCGCTCACGTGGATCGTTCCGTGCACCGCGTCCCGCTGCGGAGCGGTCAACCCCATCACCTCCTCAATCACCCTTGCCAGGGCCAGCGGCTGAATCGCCAGACGCTCGTGCCCCGCGAAGGCCAAAATGTCGCTCACGATCCCGTCCAGAGACGTGACGGCCGACGCAATCTTCCGCACGAGACGCTGGGCCTCCGGCAGGCTCCGCAGGTCCTGATCCAGCATGGACGCGTAGAGCTGAATGGCCCCCAGCGGGTTGCGAACCTCGTGCGCCACCCCCGCCGCCATCTCACCGAGGGCGGCCAGCCGTTCCTTGCGCGCCAGCTCCCGGTTCTTCTCATCCAACTGGCGGTGCAGACGCGCCACCTCCTCCGTCAGGCGCACGTGCGACCGCTCCAGGCGTTCCGTCACCAGGTTGTATGCTTCGATGATCTCGCCGAGCTCACGCTGATGGGGCTCGGTGATCGGATCCGCGGTCCGGGTCATTCCTGGTCCATCCTGTTCAGGTGCTGTCCTGCGTTTGTCGACGGCCGGCCGTAGGCATGTAACATCTGCCGCCCGCATCGCACCCCCTCCAGCGCGGAGGCGGTCTGCGCCTTGCGGGCGGCCAGCAGCTGGGCGTCCTGACGATCGGCCGAAAGAATGCGCCCCAGGCGCTCGCCCGCCTCCGTGAGCAGAGCGTCCGCCGCCTGTCGTTGCTCATGCGAGAACCGGGCCCGCACGTCAGACCAGTGGGCCCGGTATGGCTCCAGCACGCCGGAGTTCACGGACAGCTCGTCCGTCAGCTTCTGCCGGTCGGCCAGCAGTTGCAGCAATGGCTGCGGGTCCGCCTCGGCAATGAGATTCCGCTGCCGACCGGCCAGACCCTCCAGACGCCGGTAGAGATCCACCTGGCGACGAAGCAGAGCCATGACCGTGCCGACGGGGTCGGGGTCCGTTCCAAAGGGTGTGCCCGTGTCCTGTGTCATACCGTCACCTGCCTGCCAACTGCGGCGGTTTGAGAAGCCCTGAAGTCTCCACCCAGTCGAAATACTGCTGCCAGTCCTCCCGCGACTCCGGCAACACGGCCTCGTCGAACGCCTTCTGCGGAATGGTCCGCACCAGGTACTGCGCCCGACGCAAGGCCGCCTTGGCCTCGTCCATCTGTCCCAGGAAGACGTGGCAGTTGATGATCTGCACGTACGCGGCCAGGGCCGAGGGTGTGTCCTTGTAGATCCACGCTGCTCGCTCGAATGTCTTCAGCGCTTCGCCATACCGGCGCAGCTCGTAGAGACAGTCTCCCTGCCCCAGCCGGGCGTGCCGAAGATACATCTCGCTCTTGTCATCCAGCCGGTCCTCCCCCTGCGCCTCGTAGCGGGCGACCAGCTCGCCGAACAGATCCGCCGCCCGCACCAGCCGACGCCGCATCTCCTTGCGCATCCGCTCACGCTCGCCGATCAGGCGGTTGTCCTTCAGGTCTTCCTTGAGCGCCAGGGCGCTGAACTGGTAGCTGTCGGCCAACAGATACAAGCCCCGCACCGCCCGCTCGTTCCGCGGATACCGGGCCAGCGCCTCCTCCAGCGAGGTGATGGCTTCCTCGTAGCGGCCCTCGCGGTTCAGCAGGTCGCCCAGCATGAACAGGGCCGTGCGGAACTCCGGCGCCTCCGGCGTGAAAAGCTCGTCGTCCTCCAGAATGCCGCGCAGCGTCTTCTCCGCGTGCTCCACGTACTCCGGGCCCATCCGCATGTAGCAGTCGGCCAGCGGAATCCGCGACTGGGCGGCGTCCGGCGATCGAGGAAACCGGCGATTGCACGCCTGGTATGCCTCCACCGCCTCCGCAAACTCGCCCAGCGAATGCAGCGACTGACCCAGCCGAACCCAGGCCCGCGGCGCCAGCGGATCCTCCGGCCGCTCGCGCACGAACTCGCGAAGCAGATCGATCGTCCGGTCGCGATCACCGCCCTCATCAAACAGGTCCGCCGCACGCCAGGCCGCCCAGGACGAGAGCTCCTCGTTCAGGGCGTTGATCTTGGCCATCCGCACGTACGCGTCACCCGCGCCCAGGAACAGGCGCCGGGCCTCCTCGTGCAGGGCGTCACGCCGGCGAAGGTTCTCTTCCGACGCATCCAGCCCACGCGCCTCCTGGGTGAGCGAGCGGGCGAGATTCGCTCGCGTGTCGCCGAGCCGTCGCAGGTACAGCGAGGATTGCTCGATCTTCTCCGGGTCCACCAGCGAGTGCGCCAGTTCAAAAAAACCCAGGGCCAGGGCAAACTGCCCCTCCTGGCTCAGCCGCTCGCCGGCCACCGTAATCGACGAGCGAACCTGCTCCGGTTCAAGCATCGGCGACGGCTCCACCTCGGGCAGGGCGGCGACCGCACTGCGGTAGTGCTCCAGCGACTCCTCCCAGCGGTGCAGCTCAGCCAGGGCCTCGGCCATCCCCAGGTGGCTGGCCGCCGTGCAGCGCGGCGATACCTTGGCGAGGATCACGTCGCGGAAGAAGGAAAGCGCCTCCTGCGGGCGCTGGGCGGATCCGTCGTTCAGCACCACCCGACCCAGCAGCCAGCCCGACAGGGCATACGTCTCTTCCCGGATGAGCAGCCGGTTACGAAGGGCCCTCAGCTTGGTTTCGGCCTCGTCAAACCGGCCCGATTCGTAGTCAATCAGGCAAAGGAAGTACTCAAACGCCTCCCGCTCGCCCGACGGCTCAAACACCTCACGCAGACCCTCCACCAGCGACCGAGCTTCGTCAAACCGATCATCCTCCAGCAGCAGGTGCAACTTGCGCTCGGCGGCCCATCGGAGAAGAGAAGGATCGCCTCCGGCATCGGTGATGAAACCGTCCAGAACCTCGTGCAGATCCGGCCGCGGCGTGGGCACCTGGTGCAGGCGCAGCTCAATCACCCGCTTGCGCAGGTCCAGCGCAGGCGGATCAGCCGCGGCGATCGCGGAACCGTAGTGCTGCAGCGCCGACTCGAAATCACCCATCCATTCACAGGCCCGGGCCGCCGCGGCGTAGTCATCGGCCGCCAGCGTAACGCCCTCGCGGGCGGCGTGGTCCAGGTCCTCGATGATTTGCTTGCCCATGAGGGCCGTGCGACGACGCTCCTGCTCGGCCTGAAGGTAGCGGGCCCGACCCACCAGCAGATGCACCGGCCCGGTGTCCTGCCAGCCGCGATCCTCCTTCCGGGCTCGGTCCAGCAGCCGCTCGCCCAGGTCCAGCGCCGACGCATACAGGCCGCCCTCCACCAGCGCGTCCAACTCGCGAATCACCCGGTCATACGGCATGCGGTCCCGCGGCGGCTTGAACTGCAGGAGACTGCCCACCAACAGCGCGAACGCCAGAATGAACGCGGGTATCTGCCACTTGCCCGCGATGCGCTCGCGAAGGGGGGTCGAGAAGAAAGGATTGCTCATCCTGAGCCTCCGGCAGGCGACGGGACCTCCTGTCCCGCGCAAAAAACGACCCTGCTTTGTCGGCAGGAATCGCGCACCGTCTTGACAGCGATTGGGCGGGCGCTCAACGCACCGCGAGCTCGCCGGCACGAAGCGCGCAGCGTGCGTGCCGCTCGGATAAGCCCGTGCCGGACGCGAAGCTTACGTCCGCGACGCGAAGGCCCTGCCGAACCACATCGACGATCATTCGCGTCGATCGCTCCCCGCGACCGGACCAGACCGCAAGCCATCGCAACGCGCAGACCATGCGCGACGAAACCACAGGTTCCGATAATCTCACCGACACCTGCGTATCCCAGGCCGCACCCGGATCAGAGACCGGTTATGGGACCCCGCGTGCGCCGCCCACGGGCAACCGGCGAAACGATCGAAATGACGACGCGCGCTCGCGATGGTTCCCGTCGTCGCGACGGGTCCGTCGAAGGAGTATCCAGGGAGATTATCGGTCGTCACGCGTCAAACAGGGTGGGAGGATGTCCTACGTCACCGGGTACGGCGGTCGCGCCGGCCAGGGCCGCGAAATGTTCCCGCAAAACGGCCGGCGCCGGCACCGGACCTCC
>CAZBFW010000255.1:0-6253 GCA_964491135.1 uncultured Phycisphaeraceae bacterium
GCGGCACGGAAGGTGTCGCGCTTCGCGTCTGCGGGAACCGCAATGGCTGAGAACGAGCAAGTCAAGGGCAACTCGCGCGGAGAGAAGCCGGACCCCAATGCCCGGCACGTAACGCCGGAAGCTAACAAGGCCAAGGCACGCAAGTGGTTCACTCGGGCGAAGCAGCTCTTTGACCAGCGCAACTACGACTACGCCATCAAATGCTACGTGGATGGTCTGGAGTTCTGGCCGGAGGCGATTGAGGACGCCCACCAGCCTCTGCGCGTGGCGGCTCTGGCCCGTCGTCAGGCGGGCGGGAAGAAGCCCGGCATCATGGATACGGTGAAGTACTCCATGACGGGGAAGGATTCGATCCGGGCGATGTTGAACGCCGAATGGCTTTGGGCGCATGATCAAGCCAACATCTCGTACGTGGAAGGCATTCTTCGGAACGCGGACAAGGCCCGGTGCGAAGAGGTCGTGATGTGGATCGGGCCGATCTACCGGGAAGCCCTGGAGGCAGAGAAGAAGACGAACCCCAAAAAGTTCGCCCTGCTGAAGGATATCTACGAGGGGCTGGGTGATCGCGCTCAAACGCGCAATGAGACGGCGTTGGCCGTCGAGGCCTACGAGCGAGCGGTCGAGGCGCTCAGCGTTCAGAAGCACCTGACTCCCAAGGATTTGTCACTGGACAACGTGATGCGGGATCTGTCCACCAAGTTGACGATTCTGAAGGGGCAGTACCAGACGGCCGACTCCTTTAAGGAGAGCATGATCCACGCGGATCAGCAGAAAGAGGTTCATGATCGGGAGCGGATGGTCCAGTCGGACGATCGGGTGGATCAGTTGATCGCCGTGGCCGAGAAGGACCTGGAGAAGAACCCCGGCGTGGCGGGCAAGGTCATGACGCTGGTGGACCTGCTGTGCCGGCGCGATTACGAGCCGGATGAAAAACGTGCGATCGCCGTTCTGCTCGAGCAATACACGACCTCGCAAGACTATCGCTACAAGCTTCGGGCGGATGACATCCGGATGCGGCAACTAACCCGGCGGGTCCGAACGGCCCGAGAAGCCGGGGAACGCGACCAACTGAAGGCAGCCCGGATCAAGCAGTTGCAGTTCGAGATCGGGGTCTTCAAGGAGCGGGCGGAGAAGTACCCTACGGACCTGCGGATCAAGTACGAATACGGCCTGCGGCTGTTTTCGGGCCGGATGTACGACGAGGCGATTCCGACTTTTCAGGCCGCCCGGGGGGAGCCGAAGGTCCGGGTCCCGAGCCTGCTTCACCTGGGGCGCTGTTTCTACGAAAAGGGCTACCACGCCGAGGCCATCGCAACGCTGGAAGAGGGTCGCAGCCAGTATGAAGTATCGGACGATGTGACCGCCAAGGACCTTCTGTACTGGCTGGGCCGGGCCCAGAGCGACGCCGGCCAGACGGAGGCGGCCCTGAAGACCTTCGGAACCCTCCTCCAGGTGGACTACAACTATCGGGACGTTCGTGGTAGAATCCAGGGTTTGCGAGAAGGATAGGGCCCCGCGTCCCGGGGTGCCGCCGGCGGGAGGACCGTCGGCCCGGCGGAGGCCGGTCGCCTCCGGCGCCGGCCCGGGAGTGAAGGGCCGCTACAGCAGGAGATCATCAACGTGGCGCATTCCCTGTCGGCGAAGAAACGGATTCGCCAGAACGAGACACGGCGAGCCCGCAACCGGGCGCGGAAATCGGCACTGAAGACCGAGATTCGCAAGCTGGACGATGCCATCCATGACAAGAAGGTCGAGGAGGCGCAGTCGCTGCTTCGAAAAGTGACGAAGCACATCGACCAGACCGCGGCCAAGGGCACGCTGCACAAGAACGCGGCGGCCCGCAGGAAGTCCAGACTGGCCAGGGCGATCAATCGGGTGCGGGCGGCCGCGGGCGCCTGACGTCCGCTCCGCGCGGAAGATACGCGTGGGCTGCGCCAGGCGGAGCCCACGTTTTTCATGCGCACGTCGAAACGGGGCGGATCGATATGAGTGGCTCGACCGACCGATCCTTCGTGTCCCGCGGGGGTGAGAAACTGGCGTTTGCCCTCGACCGTTTTGCCGTGGACGTCTCCGGACGGGTTTGTGCGGACCTCGGGTGCAACGTGGGGGGGTTCGTTGACTGCCTCCTGCAACGGGGTGCTTCTCGAGTGTACGCCGTGGACACGGGATACGGTGCCCTGGCGTGGACGCTGCGGCGGGACGAGCGGGTCGTGGTTCTGGAGCGGACCAATGCCCTCCATGTCGAGTTGCCCGAGCCCGTCTCGCTGGTCACCATCGACGTGGCTTGGACCCGGCAGCACCTCATTCTGCCGCATGCCCTGACGCTGCTGAGGCCGCCCGCGGACATTCTGACGCTCATCAAGCCCCAATACGAAGCCCCTGCTGATCGTCTTCGTGGAGGCGTGCTGCCGAAAGACCGACTGGAGGAGACCCTGGCCGGCATGACGGTCCGCCTGGCCCGTGCGGGCATCACGCTCGGCGCCACGGTCGAATGCCCGCTCCGCGGCGGAAAGGGCAACACGGAGGTCTGGGGGTGGATCCGGCGTCCCTCGTCGTAAGGGATCGGTGCCTGGCACCGCAAGCTCGGTTTTGACAACGTGTTGGAATCATCCAGCCTTACGCGATATAATCGGTGGGCGAGGTGATGCCGCGCGGCAGCGGTTTTGCCCCCAGACCGGGGCTGATCCCCAGGAGGTCCATCCATGGCGCCACGCTCGATGTCAACCGGATGTCGTGGCTTCACCCTGATTGAACTACTGACGGTGATCGCCATCATCAGCCTGCTGATCTCCATCCTCATGCCGTCTTTGAGCCGGGCCCGGGAGCAGGCGAAGTCCACGCACTGCCAGGCCCGTCTCAAGGAGTACGGCAACGGTCTGGCGGCCTACGAGAACCTGTACCAGGACCAGTTGCCCCCGGCGGAGTGGGTTGTCAATAGTGACCGGGAGGATGACGGCCCGCGGCTCCGGTACGGATGGGCCGAGATCCTCTTCCGATTCGTGTACAACGAACAGCACATCGTCCCCGACGAATCGTGTCCTCCGAACTTCCCCGCCCAGCGGAACATCGAGGCGCGTCGCTGGAACGAGTATTTCATCTGCTCCAGTTCCCGGGAGAAAGGTGCGAACAGCGGTCACTACCGGGCCTACCTGCCCTTCTGGGGCGGAGGGCGGATCGAACGTAACCCCGACGGGACCTACGCGTTCGGTCCCTCGCCACAAGGCGGCGGCGACCGCACGGGGCTGAGCCCGAAGAAGCCGATCCTCGGCGACGCCAACGAGCAGTCGGAGCGCGGCGACGGAGACTGCTCCGGCAGCGGCGGTTCGTGTGAGTCGTGCAACAGGCAGGGTGATGACTGCAGCTACATCGACGCGGGCGAGGCGAACACGGCCGGCTCGCTGGGCTACAACGGCAACCGCTTCTCGGATCGCCACAACGGCGGCACCAATTATCTGTTTGGGGATCTGCATGCCAGTTGGGACCGAAATCTCCGCGCCCGGCTGGCGCTCGATTGGGATCTGAATGAGATTAACGACGTGGCCACCGCCCCGTGAGCAGAGTCCCGTGTTCCGCCGGCTGCGCGCCAAACGGAACCCGCTTCCCGTTTCCGAACAAAGCCATGCTTCGTGAGGTGTATCCCTGCTATCTCGCCGGTCACCCGGTCTCGCCCAATCACGACCTGGTGGTGACGAACAAATACACGGGCGAACCGGCGGCCCGGGCGGCCCGGGCGGACGCCGCGACGATCGACCGTGCCATTGCCGCGGCGGCACAGGCCGCGGAATCCTGCCGCCGCCTGCCGTCCCATGCCCGGGCGGCCGTCCTGAGCCACATGGCCGGTCGCGTCGGCGAACGCAGCGAAGAGTTCGCCCGCGTGCTGGCCATTGAGGCCGGCAAGCCCATCCGCGATGCGCGGGGCGAGGTGAGTCGCGTGGTCGACACCTTCCGGATCGCCGCGGAAGAGGCCACGCGTATCGGCGGGGAGTACATGCCGCTGGACATCTCGCCCCGAGCCGAAGGGTATCGCGGCATCTGGCGGCGCGTGCCCGTCGGACCGTGCTCGCTGATCGCCCCGTTCAACTTCCCGCTGAACCTGGTGGCCCACAAGATCGGACCGGCCATCGCCGCGGGGTGTCCCTGGGTGCTCAAGCCCGCGTCCGCCACCCCGATCAGCGCGCTGATTCTCGGCGAAGTCCTTGCCGAGACAAAGTGGCCGAAAGAGGGCTTCAGCATCCTCCCGTGCAGCCGCGACGGGGCGGACGCCTTCACCACGGATGATCGACTGAAGTTGTTGTCGTTCACCGGGTCCGCCGAAGTGGGCTGGGCGCTGAAGGCCCGGGCGGGCAAGAAGCACGTCGTGTTGGAGTTGGGCGGCAACGCAGCCTGCATCGTGGATCGCGACGTGGACCAGGACTACGCCGTGCAGCGGATCATCCTGGGCGCGTTCTACCAGTCCGGCCAGTCGTGCATCAGTGTGCAGAGGGTGCTTATTCACGCAGACGTTTACGAGCCGTTCAAGGAGAAGCTGATCGCCGCGGCGCAGAAGCTCAAAGCCGGCGATCCGCTCCGCGAAGACACCTTCCTGGGCCCGCTGATTACCGAGGGCGATGCCCGGCGGGTCGAGACCTGGGTTCAGCAGGCCGTCGCCCGTGGGGCGAAGGTGCTCTGCGGCGGCGGCCGGAACGGTCCGTTCTACGAGGCCACGTTTGTCGAGGGCGTGCCGGACGACGAACCGCTTTCCTGTCACGAAGTGTTCGGCCCGGTGGCGACCGTCGAGCCGTTCACGTCGTTCGAGACCGCGTGCCGTCGGGTGAACCGCAGCGTTTACGGTCTGCAGGCCGGCGTGTTCACGCGAAACCTGCACTCGGCGTTCTATGCCTTTGATGCGCTGGATGTGGGTGGCGTGGTGGTGAATGACGTGCCGTCGTTCCGCGTGGACTCGATGCCGTACGGCGGGGTCAAGGACAGCGGCCTGGGGCGTGAGGGCGTGCGTTTCGCCATCGAGCACATGACCGAGCTGCGGCTGATGGTGCTCAACCGTGTGGGAGAAACGCCGGAATGAGGCCGGGGCGGAAGCCTCGGTCCGGCAAAAAGGGGTACCGTCGTCATGCCAGAGATGTCGAACTACCAGCGCAGAATCGTTGAGCGGTACTACGACCAGCGCGATACCATCATGCTCAACAAGCTCCAGGAACTCGTCACCGATCTCTACCTGGCCGACTCCGACCGCAGACGCGATCAGCTCTGGAAGCGGGTGCGGGCGGCCATGGCCAACCTGAAGGTCCAGCCCGCCCTGGCGGAGCACATCCTCGCCCGCCGTGATCCACAAATCCTGGCCCGCCACGTTCAGGACTGGCTCAAAACGGCCGATAACCCCGGAAAACCCTGACTGCATCCACCCCGGATTGACGCTCCGAAGACGTTCCCGGATCATTCCCAGGCTCCCGGGCGGTCGGTCCGGGCCGGATAACGCGCAAATGACGGACTTGGTAACCAAGCTTCAGCCCCATCGGACGACCCCCACCGATCCACCCTCTTTCGCCCGGGAACTCGAACAGGAGTTCGGCGAATGCGGGCTGGTCCGCCCGTACCGGCGGGCCGCCCACGAGCCGGGCGACCGCCTGGAATACGCCATCACCGGCGTCCATCCCGCGTGCCTCGGGCGGATGGTGGTGGAGGTGGAACGGTTCGTCGGCGGAGGGTTCGCCGGGCAGGTGTACAAGGTCCGGCTTCTGGAAGTCCACGCGGAAGAAGGCGGTATCGCCGGGCTGGAAGTGGGCCGGCGCTATGCCATCAAGGTTCTTCGGCCGCCTTCGGGTTTCGCCCGGCTGTTTCGCGATTTCCTGTACTTCCTGGCGTATCAGGGCCCGTTTGCGGCCCAGGCGAACCCGGCCGGCGTACGCGTGGGCGTGTTGTGGCAGAAGCTGATCCGCCGGGCCGCCGCGCTGCGATTCGGCGAAGCGACGGCCGTCTGCGACACATACGCCACGTTCTACGACGAAGAACTGCACAGCTTCGGCGAGATCAACGAGTGGATCGACGGGCGGATCTGGAAGTTCGAGGTGGACGACGACCTCTTCGGCCGCTGGGCGTTCCGGGGTGCTCCGCCGGCGGACCACAATTCACCGGAGTACGTGCACAAGAAACGGTTCATGCGTGAGCTGGTCCGCCTGCTGCACGAAATGGGGGCCGGCGAACTCGCGCGCCAGTACGAGTGGTGGACCTGCAAGAGCCAGCCCAACGCCCTGAAGCG
>CAZBFW010000256.1:0-6245 GCA_964491135.1 uncultured Phycisphaeraceae bacterium
GCAAATCCCAGGTTGCCCAGGATCTTGGCCGCCTCGCCGTGCAGGCTCAGGTCTCGCAGAATCTGCCGGGCCCGGTCGAGAAACTCGTACGCCAGCGAGTACTCGCCCTTGTAGTAATACATCACGCCGATGTTGCTGAGCGCCTCGGCCAGGCGAGGCTGGTCATCCAGCTCGCGCGCCAGGCGCTCCTGCCGCTGGTGGTGCTCGACGGCCCGGTCGTACTCGCCGAGCCGGGCGTAGCAGGCGCCGATCACGCTGATCGGCTCCAGGTAGGCCGGGTCGATGGTCAGCGCCTCGTGCGCCAGGTCAATCGCCTGCTGGTACTTCGCGTCGGCAAATGCGCGGCGGCCCCGGATCAGTTTCTCCATCGCCTCCAGGCTTTCCGTCCCGCCGATGGATGCGCGGCGGCGACGCGGCGACAGCGTCCGGCCGATCAGCTCGATCAGCTTGTCGCCGAGCTGATCCTCCAGAGCAAACAGGTCCTCCAGCGGGCCGGAGACGGTTCCCACGTGCTGCGAACCCTCCGGTTCCCCGGAGAGCAGGTTGGTGGTGATGCGCAGGCTCGTTCCGATCCGCTGCACGGTACCCAGCACAACGGACCCCGCCCCCAACTTGCGGGCAACCTCGAGAATGGCCTGGTTCTCCGTTGCCGACGATCCCTCGGCGGTCAGCATTCGGGCAAACGTGTTCCGGTCGGCCAGATGAAGACCCTCAACCTGGGCCAGCCGATTGGCCAGACACTCCGCGATGGCCTCGCCGATCCAGTCGTCATCGGCGCGGGCCGTCAGGTTCCGGAATGTCTGGACGGTTACGCCGGCCGGCCGCTCGTTGCCCCGATGCCTCAGTCGCGACTGGTCCTCTCCCGCCCGCATCGCCTCCACCAGAACCGCGGCCGACGCATATCGGTGGTCCGGTCGCTTTGCGAGGCACGTCTCCAGCACGTACCGCAGCCACGGCGGGACGGCACGGACCACTTCCTCCGGCCACGTCACGGGGGCACGTCGGTGTTTCTGCGCAACGTCCAGCACGCCCGTACCCTCGAACGGCGGCCGGCCGACCAGGAGGAAGTAAAGGACGCCGCCCAGGGCGTAGATGTCCGCCTGCGCCGTAAGATCCGGCGCCCCGTCAAACTGCTCCGGCGCCATGAAGTTGGGCGTGCCGAGCAACTGACCCACCCGTGTCACACCCGGGTCCGTCTCCGCCCCCGGCACCTTGACCAGCCCCAGGTCCATGATCTTGACCATGCCGTCCGGACGAAGCATCAGGTTGCTGGGCTTGATGTCGCGGTGGATGAGTCCGGCGTCGTGAATGGCGGCCAGCCCGGAGGCGACCTGAATGCCGATGTCCACGGCCTGCGCCCACGAAAGGCGGCCCGCCGCCTGTACGATGTCGCGCAGGTTCTGGCCGTCCACGTATTCCATGACGAAGTACCAGAGCTCCTGGGCGCAATCGCAGTCGAAGACACGGGCCACGTTCGGGTGATTCACGCTTACGCCGGCGCGGGCCTCGTTTTTCAGCCGGGCGACGGCCACGTCCAGCATGGACTCGTCCGGAGGCTTGAGAATCTTCACGACACAGAGGTGATCCAGGTGACGATCGCGTGCGAGGACGAGCCGGCCCTGGGCGCCGGCGCCGAGCGGTCGAAGAATCTCGTAGCGTTGCAGCCGCAGCGCGCTCGCCGTGTCAATCACGGTGTCGGCGGCGGAAGGCGAGGCGGGTGGATCGAGCTCCCCGCTGAATCCGCAGGACCGAGGGAAGATGAATCCGCAGGTTCGGCAGCGCCGTGCGATGCCGTCCACGCGATCGGCCGCCTGCGCATCGGACGCGCAATGCGGGCATTCATCTCGGGCTACCCGGGTGGAACGCAGGCTCCACGCCGAGTCCGCGTAGGAGGCTCGCAGCGATGTGTGGCCTGACAACACGACAGGCTCTCCCGCACCCATGCCGCCGAACCGGCGCGACCGCCCGGCGGCACCGTGGGATTGTACCTCGACTGTACGAATCGCGAAAGTGAAAAACGGCGAAAACACACAGATAACCTTCGCGGAGATAAGAAATTACGACCGTGCTTGATCTCACTGGAAAGTACGGCGTTTGCCTGACTGCAGGCCTCGGCCAGCACGCCAGACTACCACGTTTGACGCCTTGTGACGTTCTCTGTATTCGCCTCTTTGACGCGATGAACAGTCGCCTTGCTTCCGCTTGACTGGCCCGGAGTGGGGTTCTACAGTCCGCCCCGGTCTGCAAACCGCTCCGGGATTCGCGGCCGATGCCGAGATCGTTCTACATCATCGACGGGCACGCCCAGATTTACCGCTCGTACTACGCGCCGTTCCGCCAGCTCAACAGTCCGTCCGGAGAGCCGACAAGGGCAACTCACACGTTCTGCCAGTCCTTGTTCAACCTCATTCGCACTCGGCGGCCGGACTTTCTGGCGATGGTCCTGGACGTGAGCGATCACACCGTGTTTCGATGCGACATCTATCCGGACTACAAGGCGAACCGCGAGCCGCCGCCGGAAGACTTGCCGCCTCAGACCGATCGCATCATCCAGATCGTGCAGGCGATGGGCATTCCCATCTATCGCAAGGAGGGTTTCGAGGCGGACGACCTGCTGGCCACCATCGCACACCGGCTCGCGCACGAAGACGTGGAGCTGTACCTGGTCAGTCGCGACAAGGACCTGGACCAGCTCATCTCGGACCGCGTCTTTCTCTTTGACCCGATGAAGAACGAGGTGCTCGATCACGATAAACTGATGGAGACCAAGGGTTACACGCCCGAGCAGGCCGTGGACATCCAGACCCTCAGCGGCGACCCCACGGACAACGTGCCGGGCGTGGCGGGCATCGGACCCAAGACTGCGGCGAAGCTGGTCGCGAAGTACGGATCGGCCCAGGCGGTCCTGGACCATGCCGGGGAGCTGACGCCCAAGCAGTGCGAGAACGTTCTGGCGTTCGCGGACCAGATGCCCATCACGCGGCAACTGGTGACCCTGCGGCGGGACGTGCCGTTCGACTTCTCCCTGAACGACTGCCGGTTCACCGGCGTGCCCGTCCATGCCGTCCGTCCGATCTTCGAGGAATTGGACTTCAATCGGCTTATGGATCAGCTCAACGAGCTGGGCGCCGGCGAGGAGGGCATCATTCCGGCCGCCGGTACAGAAAGCGCGACGGTGGTCGGCTTTGCGTACCACCTTGTCGACGATCCGGAGAAACTGCACGCCCTCGCGAAGGCGCTGCGTGGGCAGCCGTCCTTCGCGTTTGACACGGAAACCACCGGGCTGAACCCGGTCGGATCGGATCTGGTGGGCCTTTCGTTCTCGTGGCGGGCCGGCGAGGCCTGGTACGTTCCCGTGCGGGCGGCCTCTGGAGACACGATTCCACTGGCGCGCGTCATGGAAGCCCTCGGTCCGCCGCTGCGCAACCCGGCCATCCGCAAGTGCGGGCAGAACATGAAATACGACCTCGTCGTTCTGCGGCAGGCGGGTATCGAGGTCGGCGGCGTTGACTTTGACACCATGATCGCGTCCGCCCTGCTGAGCCCCGACCGCTCGTCGCACGGACTGGACGCGCTGGCCCTGGACCTGTGCGGGCACCGCAAAATCCCCACCAGGGAACTGCTGGGCTCGGGCAGAAACGAGATCACGATGGATCAGGTGGATACGAGGCGGGTGTGCGAATACGCCTGCGAGGACGCGGATTTCACCTGGCGGATCAAGGAGATCCTCGAGCCACAGGTTGAGTCGAGCACCGTGCGATCCCTCTTCCGCGACACCGAGATGCCGCTGGTCGAGGTGCTTACGGAAATGGAGTGCAACGGCATCGCTCTGGACACCGCGATTCTGGCCGACATGAGCCGGACGCTGGCCGGCCGCATGACGGAGCTGGCCCGGCAGATCGAGGACGCGGCCGGGCATCCGTTCAACATCGATTCGACGAAACAACTGGCCGAGGTTCTGTTCGACGAACAGGGCCTCCGGCCGATCCGCCGCACCAAGACGGGACGGAGCACGGACGCCGCCACGCTGGAAACGCTGCGCGAGCAGTATGACAACCCGATCCCCCCTCTTGTGCTGGAATACCGCGAGCTGGCCAAGCTGAAGGGCACCTACGTCGACCCGCTCCCCGGCATGATCGTGCCGAAGACGGGGCGGCTGCACGCGAGCTTCCACCAGACGGGCGCCATTACGGGGCGGCTGTCCTCGAGCGACCCCAATCTGCAGAACATCCCGGTCCGCACCGAGATCGGAAGGCGGATTCGCGGGGCGTTCGTGGCCGGTCGGCCGGATCACGTGTTGTTGACGGCCGACTACTCGCAGATTGAGCTGCGCGTCCTCGCCCACTTCTGTCAGGACCAGGCGTTGCTGGAGGCGTTCCGGACGGGCCAGGACATTCACACGTTTGTCGCAGCCCAGATACATGGTGTGACGGTGGACCAGGTGAGTCGGGAGCAGCGCGGGGCGGCCAAGGCGGTGAACTTCGGAATCATCTACGGCCAGACGCCGTTCGGCCTGTCCAAGGCGCTCGGCATTCCGCAGGCCGAGGCCAAGGCCTTCATCGACATGTACTTCATGCGATACCCGGGCATCCGGCTGTTCATCGACGGGACCATTGCGGAGGCGCAGCGTCAGGGCTACGTTCAGACCCTGCTGGGCCGGCGGCGCCCGGTGCCGGAACTGGGCTCCCGGAACCCGCAGCAGCGGGCGCTGGGCGAGCGCATCGCCGTCAACACGGTCATCCAGGGTTCGGCGGCCGACCTGATCAAGCGGGCCATGGTGGACATCCACCGCGAATTGCGCGCCGGCGGGCATCCGTCGCGCATGCTGCTCCAGGTCCACGACGAACTGGTCTTCGAGACGCCGCGGGACGCGGTCGAGGCGGAGGCGGAAATGATCCGCACCCGGATGACCGGGGCCCTGCCGCTTGATGTACCCATCACCGTGGACCTAAACTGGGGTGCCAACTGGCTGGAGAGCAAGTAGGCATTCGCGGCGGAACCGACTCCGTTGTGGGACCGGCCCGACCGTGAGACCGGCTTTTTCGTGGGACCGGCGGCCCTTGTGGGACCGGCTTTTTTGTGGGACCGGCTTTCCAGCCGGTCGCAAACGCACTGTGGAATCCCGGCGAGCCGGGACGCACCGGGATTCAGCCGGTCCGGCTGACCAACAACGGGACCACCGAGATGAACGTTTCGATCAAATACTGCGTCCAGTGAGACTACCGCCCCAAGGCCGTCGGTCTGGCGGATGCGATTCAGAAGCATTGTGGCGTCAAGCCGCAGCTCATTGAAGGAAGCGGAGGCATCTTCGACGTGCGCGTCGACGGCCATCTCATATACAGCAAGGACGAAACCGGCCGCTTTCCCGAGCACCGGGAGGTGCTGGACGCACTGGATAACCTCTCTCCGTGAATGCGGAAGTCGCGGAGCGGGCGGCCCTACCCGCGCAGGAGCCAGGAATGAGTTACGAGTTCACCATCGGTCCGAAGCTGCCGGCCCTGGTCGACAGCCTGGTGGCCAGCTATCACCGCGAGCCGCGGATTCATCACATTGACCAGGTGTTCCTGCCCGATCGGGTCAAGATCGTCGAGTTGCTCGAACGGCTGGTGGAGTTGATGTATCCGGGGCTGCACGGTCGGCAGGACCTCACGGCCCACAACGTTTCGTATCACATCGGCGAGCTGCTGCCGCGGATCGGGCACCTGGTCTACCAGCAGATCTTGCGGTGCCTGTGCTACCAGGCAGAAGAACGCGAGCCGGGCAGCGGAGACGGCGTGTGCCGGCAGAAGGCTCGCGAGCTGACCATGCACTTCCTGTCGTGCCTGCCCGCGATCCGAACGCAGCTCGGCGGCGACGCCCAGGCCGCGTATGACGGCGACCCCGCGGCACTCAACACCGACGAGGTCATCCTGGCGTATCCCGGCGTGTTGGCCGTCACCGTCCATCGCATGGCCCACGAGCTGTACAAGCTCGACGTGCCGCTCATGCCCCGCGTCATGTCGGAGTGGGCACACGCCCGCACCGGCGTGGATATCCATCCGGGCGCCCGGATCGGCAGGAATTTCTTCATCGACCACGCGACCGGCGTGGTGATCGGTGAGACGACGGACATCGGCGACAACGTGAAGGTCTACCAGGGCGTCACCCTGGGCGCTTTGTCCTTTGCCAAGGACGAACGCGGCCGGCTGATCCGAGGCAGCAAGCGGCATCCCACCGTGGAAGACAACGTAACGATCTACGCCAAC
>CAZBFW010000257.1:0-6235 GCA_964491135.1 uncultured Phycisphaeraceae bacterium
GACAGCATCGACAGAAAACGGCATACCTTTCGCCTATGGGTATGATGACAATGGCGATAAAGAGCAGGGCGCCGAAAAAGGAGGTCAAGATGCCCAGGGGGATCTCGCCCGGCAAGAGGGTGCGCGCCAGGTTGTCGCACAGCAGGGCAAAGATGCCGCCCAAAAAGATCGAGGCCGGCAGCGAGCGCTGGGCGTCGGCGCCCGTCAGGCGGCGGGCTACGTGGGGGATCAAAAGTCCCACCCAGCCCACCACCCCGGCGACCGACACGACGGCAGCCGTGGCGATCACCGTGGCGACCAGGGCCAGCGTCCGCTCGCGGCCCGGCGCGGCGCCCAGCGAAAAGCCGGTGTCGTCATCCAACGACAGCAGGTTCAGCCGCCAGCGCATCAGGGTAACGATGGTCAGTCCCACGACCACAGGGGGCAAGATGTACAGGAAATCGCGCCAGGTGACGCCCCACAACGCGCCCAGCATCCAAAAGACAATGTCGGGGAGCTGGGTCAGGGGGTCGGCCAGATATTTCAGGACGCCGACTCCGGACGAGAACAGGGCCGACACGGCAATGCCCGATAGCACCAGGCGCAGGATCCACCCGCCATAGCGGATGCGCCGGGCCAGCAGGTAGGACAGGGCCAGGCCGAGGCAGGCAAAAAAGGCAGCGAACAGCTCGGTGAGTACCAACGACGCACCCAGGAACACGATGCTCAAGGCCGCGCCAAAGGCCGCCCCCTGGGATACCCCCAAAAAGCCCGGCTCGACCAACGGGTTGCGAAAGATCATCTGCATCACCGCGCCGCTGGCCGAAAGGGTCATCCCCAGTAGCATTGCCGTCAACACCCGGGGTAGCCTCAGGTTGAGCAGCAGCTGGCGAGCCATCGGATCGTCCAGCAGGGTCGCGGGCGACATCCAACCGGGCGCCGGATAGCGTCCAATGAACAACGAGAGCAGCAACACCAGCAGGCAGGCCAACCCCAGGACGGAAAAGGGGTGGCGCCGCACAAACTGCACCCACCGGGCTTCTCGGCGGGCAGGCAGGCCTGCCTGAAGGGGTGTCGGTGAGGCCAAGGTCACTGAACGTGTCCCTTGAGATTGGGCAGGATCTGGCTGTCGACGGTTGCCGCATCGATGCCATAGACGTCCACGAAAAAGCCCTTGGCCTCTTGCTCCATATCCAGGTCGGGAAAGAGGGTGGGGTGGATCTTGCCCGCCAGCCATGTCACGCCCAGGATCCAACGGGGATCGGGCTGATCCCAGGTCAGCGCATCGCCGGGGAAGCCATAGATCTCGCCGTTCTGGACGGCCTTGAGGGCCTGCCACTGGGGATCGGCCACCAGCTTGTCGACGATCTCCCGGCCATCGATCTGGTAGTGAATGACAAAGACCTTGTCGGGGTTCCATGCAGCGATCTGCTCCAGGTTGACCACCGTCCAGCCGCCGGCCGTAGCCGCATCTTTCCACACCGGATCGCCGCCCGCCAGCTCGACTTCGGCGGTCTGGATCCAGGAGGCAGACGGAACCTCAAAGGCGACCTCTCCGCCTTCTTCGTTATACTGCAACAGCAGAACCGAGGGCTTGGCCTCGCTCGACCCCTCCACCGCCTCAGCGATGGCGTCCAGGCGGGCCTGGTAATACTCCTGGATCTCGGCGGCGCGGGCCTCGTTGCCAAAGATCTGCCCCAAGGTCATCAGATCGCGAAAGTACTGCTCGGGCGTTTCCAGATCGAGGTACACTACAGGAATGCCCAGATCCTCCAGCGGGGTACCCAGCTTGTCGGCGGTAAAAGGGCGGAGGAGCACCAGATCGGGGTTCAGCGGCGCGATTTGCTCGGGCCCCGCGTCGGCCATCAGCACCATCTTGGCTTCAAAGTCGGGATCGACCAGGCTCAAGAAGGCTTTGGGACTCTGCTTGCCGGCCGCCACGCCCATCACCCGGTCGACGGCCTCGGGAAAGAGGTAGGCGGTCTCGACCATGAGCACGTTTCTTTGCCCGGCCACGAGAACGCGTTGCGGGAGGGCGTCCAACTCGACGGTCCGGCCCAGGGCGTCGACCACCGTGATGCCTTCCGGTTCGACCGCGACCGGCTCTTGGATCGGTTCAGCGATGGGTTCGGCCGTCGGTTCTACCACAGGGGCAGCCGTGGGTGCATCGGTAGGGACGCTGCCGCAGGCGCCCAGGATCAGGCTCGCCAGCAAGACAAACAGCAGGGACAACCGGGATAGATGTTTCATCGCTTTATGCTCCTTACAGAGGAATTTAGAGGATCTCACGGAGATAGGATTTCTACGCAGCGGTCTAGCCAGCTCATCACAGCCAGGAGTTGACCGCGGCGAAATTCCAGCACTACCTGGCGAAAGCCATCGTCGGCTTGATCGATCAGCCGGTCGAACCGCGCCACCTGTTCCTCGCACACCGCCTTTTGCTCGGCCACCAACCGGTCCAGGCCGGGAAGCGACAGTTGCACGAAAAAGTAGAGGCGGGCCAGGAATTCGGTGCGGATGCGACGCAGGTAGGGGGTAGGTTCGTGCACCCAGGCCAGGAACAGGTCGCGGCCCTCGGGCGCAAGCTGGTACACCTTGCGCGGCGGGCGGCCCGGCTGCGGTTCGGCGTGTGAGGCCACCAGCCCCGCTTCTTCCAACAGCTTGAGCTGGGCATAGAGCTGGCTCAGGCCCATCTGCCAGATGGTGCCCAGGCTGCGCTCGAATTCCTGGTGCAGCTCGTAGCCGTGCTTGGGCTCGCTCATCAGCAGGCCCAGCAGCAGGGGTTGAGGCGAAAAGCTCGAATCGCGCGCCATGTTTCCGTTCCTTTGCTTATCATCTGGATATTCAGATAGTGAATACCGGAGACATTATACACTGCCTGGGGCCTTTTTGTCAAATCGATCGCGCCCTGCCGTAGCGGGCGGTTGGCGGGGCCTGCGGCCCCTGGACCCCGCATTTGAGGCGTTGCCCGGTCGGGCTCCGTTGGCCTGACTCCAAATTCGTGAAATTCGTGGCTGGCCCTTGGCCTCTGTCGGTCGCCGCCGCCCATACGTCGCCCCCGCGGAAGCGGGGGCCCATAGGTTATCAGCCACCCGCACGGCCCACGCTTTCCAGAGGCCTTCCCTCTTGCAGCGTCGGGTATGTGTGGGGGCTCGGCCGAGCCCCCACCCCCCGGCGGGGGGGGGGGGGGGGGGGGGGGGGGGGGGGGGGGGGGGCCGGGCGGCCGGGGCGGGGGGGGGGGGGGGGGGGGGGCGGGGCGTGCGGGGGGCGTTCGTCGCATCGGAGGCCATTGCGGCTGGCCAGGGAGCGCAACTGATTGGATTCGTTGATTTGCCCCTGCGGCGTGGTAGAGTCGGCCCGCCGAAGGCGGGGCAGGCGGATCGCCCGCCCCGTGGCCGGGGAGTGTCCGGACGCCTGGTGGGTCCCGCGGCCTTCAAAGCCGTTGTGGGGTCGTTCGCGCGGCCCCAGGTGGGTTCGATTCCCATCCACTCCCGTCTGCCGCCGGTTGACTCGTCGCCAACCTCCGCTTGGATTCCTCCACCTGGCGAAGCATTTCGGAGTACGGATGAATGAACGATGCGTGTCCGTCGGCGTAGACCACGTTTCCGCCCTGGCCGGCATGGTTGTCGCGCTCGTACAGGAGGATTGTGGCGGATGAGATATTCCGGCTTTCGGCACCCGGCATGTCATACACCACCGGGACGTAGCAGGCGTACGGATCTTTCTCGATGTCCTGGACCGTCTTGCCGGATGAGGGGCAGACGAGCTGCTCGGCCGTGATTTGGCCGCCGTCCAGCAGGACCCGGAACGGATCGGCCGAAACGGACTCATGTTCCGACCTGTACACCTTCGAGCACGTCGCGATCGCCTTCATGTTCGAGCCGCAGGTCTGTCGCCTGGACAGCTCCCTCCTAAGTGAGGCAATCGGGAGGATGAAGTGAATTGCCAGTCCGATCAGGGCCAGCGCCATCACCGTGTTCAAGGGGCGCGACCGGTCTTTGCGGCTCGGGCGTGTGGTGATCTCTGCGCGGCAATGCGGGCACCGTTGCGGCGGCTTCCCACCGGTTTCCACGTCGATGTTCGTCCTGCACGACGGACAAAGAACTGGTTCACCCATGGCGTGTCTCCCTCTGAAGGTTCCAGCAATCAGTGGTCAGGGCCGCCGGCGTTCTTTGCCGCCAGCCGTCGCTTCGTGTCCTCGACCAGCCGCACAACGTCGGTGTACTGGCGCACGAACGTGCAGTGCCCATCGGCGAAAACGACGTTTCCGCCTTCGCCGCCGTGATTGTCAGTCTCGTACAGCCACACGATTCCAGACGGGTCAAGCCCCTCCGCCGCCAGCGGTGCGTCCGGCACGACCATGTGGTAGCACGCGTAAGGATCCGCCTCCACGTCAGCAAGAATCTTGTCTGAACAGACGCAGTAGAGTTGCTTAATGGTTACGTTGCCGCTGTCGAGCAGGGCGCGGAACGCATCGTCCGGGATCATACCGTGCTCCTGCTTGTAGATGCGGAGAGAGGTGGCAATCCCTTTCAGGTTGGCCGCACAGTACAGCCGCATGCGCAACTCATTGACGCGGGGCGAGTGGGATAACACGTATCCTCCAACAAGGATCAGGACGCAGAACAGAACGACGCCGGCCCCGCCCAAAATCTGTCCGGCCATCGCCCTGCGTCGACCGGCGAACCGGTCGGGGTCCGAGCGCAGCCGTCGCAAGGCGGCAGCGCCCAGCAGGAGAGCGGCGATTCCCGCAGGAAACAGCCCCAGCAGGCCCAGGATTCCGAACACCAGAGAGGCTGTCGCCAATCCTGTACGGCGTCGGCGCATCCCGGGCCCGGCCGGGTCGGAACTGTCGAAGCCGGATGAATGTGTGGACATGCGCGTTCCTCTCGTCAATGGGCGAGTCAGGGGTTGGAAGGCCCTCTCCGTACTTCTTCCAGCCGCCGCTCGGACTCCTCCACTCGCCGAACGACTTCAGCATATGGGGAATAGAACTGACAGTGGCCATCCACGTAGCAGACGCAGCCGCGTGTGCCATCATGGTTATCGCGTTCATAGAGGAGTACCATGTCCGCCTCCGCCGTCCCGTTCGCGAGGGCTTCCGCCATACCGGGAACAAGGACGTAGCAGGCGTATACGTCAGTGGCGATATCATTGAGTGTTTTCCCGGAAGATGGGCACAGAAACTGTTGCGTCGTGCAGGCGCCAGCATCCAGGAGCGAGCGAAAACCGTCGGGCGGAGCCACTCCCCGTTCGCTGATATAGATCCGAATCGCTGCGCACGCACCCAAGGCGTTGGCGTGACAACGCATGCAGCGTGCGATCTCGCGCAGCGCAAGCCCGGCCGCCAGAGTCAAACCCAGGCACCCCAGGCAAATGCTCGCAATGGCCCGTTGCCTTCCACCGAGAAAGCGGCGGTCACAGTGAACACTCTTCATCGCGACGCCCGCCACCACCACCGCTGCCAGGGCGGCTGGCCAGAGACCAACCAGGCCGATGATGCCGCTCGCCAAAGCGACGGTCGTGACAAACATCCAGCGTCGTCGTCTCCTCACGTCCTCCGCTGTAGCGGGCTTTGGAGCGTTCATCGCAGACACGGCAGTCACGGTCGCCTGACAATGCGGGCAGCGCGCGGCTTGCCCGGCCGGGATGGGGGCCTCAACCGGCTTTCCGCAGGACGGACATGGAAGCTGCCTGGGCATGGCGCACCGCACAGGAGTATAGGGACCGACCGGCTGACGGATCAAGCAGATGGCGCCGGCGCATGCCGGCAAGGACACCCTGGAAGCCGGAAAGCCGAAAGAGGATCGGACGGGGGGGCGGGGGATGGGCACTGCTCAAGCGCAGTGGCACGCACGCGAGAGCGGCGTCCCACTTGTGCCCGGGACGGATGGCAGCACCGTCGTGCGCGACGATCCAAGGACGAGCGGAAGCGGGGAAACCCCGCCCTGCCCCTGACGGATTCCTTTCAGGCATATCCCGACGCATTCGGCACACATCCGTTTCCTTTACCGTCCGCCCCGGATGAACTGCTCGTAGAGCCGACGGCTGTCGATGGACGTCATCTGCTCGTTGTATTTCGGGTTCCGACCTTCGAAGTTCACGTAGTCATAAGGGGCCCCCTCCCAGTACTCGCCGGTGGTGTTGTTCTGGGTGCCCCAGGTGTCGGCATGGTAGACGGTGCCGCCCTCCATGTTGGAGATCCAGTCCTGCTCGCCCCGGATGTAGTTCGTTCGCTGGTAGTCAATGTAGTCCA
>CAZBFW010000258.1:0-6213 GCA_964491135.1 uncultured Phycisphaeraceae bacterium
TGAAGTTCGCCGGTGACAGCACCTCGCCCTGGGCCGCCTTCTCGCACAGCGTCCGTGCCGCGGCCTCGTCCGCCCCCACCAGCGACACCATCCCGCTCGGGTTGGCATCCGCCGCTTCCTGCATCAACCGGCCCCGCCGTTGCACCAGCCGCAACGCATCCTCAAACGACAGGGAGCCCGCCACGTGCAGGGCCGTGTATTCACCCAGGCTCAACCCGGCGGCGGCCTCGAACCAGGAGAGACTCACACCATTCTCGCGCAGCGCCTCCCACACGGCCACGCTGGTGACAAAGATCGCCGGCTGCTGGATGTCCGTGCATTCGAGCTTCTCGTCCGGGCCCTCGAAGCAGATCTGCGACAGCCCGTAACCCAGAATGGAGTCCGCCTTGCGGAACACCTCCGCCGCGGTCTGGCCGGCCGACGCCACGTCGCGTCCCATCCCAATGGATTGGGACCCCTGCCCCGGGAACAGCAGTGCTTGCCTGGTCATCCGTTCGAGCCCGATCCTTGAATTCTACAGCCGCATCAGGGTCACGCCCCACGTGAGCCCCCCGCCGAAACCCAGAAACATCACCAGGTCACCCGAACGAAGCCGGCCGTCGCGCCGGGCCTCGTCCAGGGCCAACGGGATAGAGGCCGCCGACGTGTTCCCGTAGCGATCGATGTTCACCGCCAGCTTCTCCGTGGGCAGACAGATCCGTCTCCGGGCGGCTTCCATGATGCGAAGATTCGACTGGTGCGGAATCACCATGGCCAGATCTTCGACCTTCGTCCCGGTTTCCTCCAGACAGGTGACTACCAACTCCTCCATCTTGCCGACGGCAAACTTGAAGAGATCGCTGCCCCGCATCTTCATGTAGTGCAGACGCTCCGCAACCGTCCGCGCCGACGCGGGCTCGCGGCTGCCGCCCGCCGGAATCCACACCGCCTTGGCGTCCTGGCCCTTCGCGCCGAGACTCTGGTACAAAATCCCTCGACCGGGATCGTCACTGCGTGACACCACCGCCGCCCCGGCCGCATCACCAAACAGAATCGCAGTGGCCCGGTCCTCATAATCCGTGATCCGGGTCAGCGTCTCCGCCGCCACCAGCAGCACGTTCTTGTACAAACCGGCTGCGATTTGCGCCGCCGAGAAGACCAGCCCGTAGACAAACCCGCTGCATGCCGCCGCGAGATCGTAAGCCGGCACATCCGTTATGCCCAGTTCCGCCTGGAGCCAGCACGCCGTCGAAGGCAGCGGCGTATCCGGCGTGACGGTGGCCACGACGATCAGGTCAATGTCCGACGCCGCCATCCCGGCGTCCGCGATCGCCCGCTCGGAGGCCGCCTTGGCCAGGGTGAGCGTGGACTCGTTCGCCGCGACGCGCCGCCGTTCCCGAATGCCCGTCCGGGGCACGATCCACTCGTCCGACGTGTCCAGATAGCCGGCAAAAAACTCGTTTGTCAGAACCTCCGAGGGAACAGAGGACCCGGTCCCCCGGATCATCACCGGTAGAAATTGACCCATGGATTGTCTCGATTCAGCCGTTCTCGCCGAAGCGTGCGATAACGGCGTCGTTCAGTTTGTGCGCCAGGAACTTGGCCGCGGCGCGGATCGCGTTGCAGATCGCCCGTTCCCCGCTCCGACCGTGGCAGATGATACACACACCGTTGATGCCGAGCAACGGGGCGCCCCCGTACTCGCTGAAGTCGTGCCGCGCCCAGACCCGCTGAATGGCCGATTCAAACCGCGCCTTGGCCTGCGGGTCTTCATCCGCGATCTCTCGCTCGATGGTGGGAAAAAGGCCCTCCGAAAGCCCTTCAATCAGTTTCAGCACGATGTTGCCGACGAAGCCGTCACATACGGCAACCTCGCACACGTTGGAAAACAGGTCGCGACCCTCCACGTTGCCGACGAAGTTGAGCTTGGAATCGCGCTGGAGCAGCTCGTGCGTCTGCTTCACTACTTCCGTGCCCTTGGCGCTCTCCTCGCCCACCGAAAGAAGGCCGACCCGCGGGTTCTCCCGACCGATCACCTTCTCCGCGTAGAGCGTCGACAACACCGCGTACTCGTAAAGGTGGCGAGGCTTCGCCTGGATGTTCGCCCCCACGTCGCAGATGACCACCGGGCCGTAAAACGACGGAATCGCCACCGCAATGCCCGGGCGATTGATGCACCGCAAGGGCCGCAGCTTGATCTGCGCCGCGCCGGCACACGCACCGGTGTTGCCCGCACTGATGATTGCGTCCGCCTCGCCCTCCACCGCCAACTGCGTCATGCGGTGAATGGACGAGTCCTTCTTCTGACGCAATGCGTCCATCGGCGGCTCGTCCATGCCGATCACCTGCGACGCATGGACGATCCGAATCCGGTCCGCACCGTCGAACTTCCCGATCGCATCCAGCTCCGCCTTCACCCGCCCCTCGTCACCCACGAGCAGAACCTGCACGTCCTGACCGTTCGCCAGCGCCTGCACGGCGCCGCGGACGATGGCCTGCGGGGCGAAGTCTCCGCCCATGGCATCCAGAGCGATCCGGGGGGGCATTACGCCTCTTTCTCCTTCAGCGCCAGCGCCACGCGCGAGCTGACGTAGCCGCAGTTCTCACACGCGGCGTGAGGGAGCTTGGCCGATCGACACTTCGGACACGAAACCACGTTCTGCGGACGCAGCGCGTGGTGCGCACGCTTGGTACGCGTGCGCGTCCGGGATTTTTTCTTCGCCGGTAACATCAACCACTCCAAAAAAAAGAGGCGCCACTTTGCGGTGCATTCCGCACACCGCACGCGCCGCCCGGCAGCCCAGCCTCCAGGCAAGCTCCACAGGCTAATGCACTTACGAAAATCTGTCAAGAACGGCCAGAACTTCCAGCCGCACCGCCGATCGGTCCCATGAGTACCCGCCGCACCGGCCTCCGGTTGCAGCCGGACCCACCCGATTCGCACCCCGCTGGCATCCCGCCGATCACGCAAACTCCCCCGCCGACGGACAATACGACGCCAAATCACAACGCTCACATGCCGGCTTGCGGGCCGCGCACACCCGCCGGCCGTGCCAGACCAGGGCGTGCGCCGCAAAGGTCCAGCTTTCCCGGGGCAACACCGCCATCAAATCCTGCTCGATCCGGACCGCGTCCTTCGCATTCCGGCCAGTCCAGGTCAGCCCCAGTCGTTCGGCCAGCCGCCCGACGTGGGTGTCCACGACCACCCCTTCGTTTTTGCGGAACCACGTGCCCAGAACCACGTTGGCGGTCTTGCGGGCCACCCCCGGCAGCTCCAGCAGTTCCTCCATCGTGCCCGGCACCTTCCCCCCGAACCGCTCCACGATCATCCGGCACGCCCCCTGGATGGACTTCGCCTTGTTCCGGAAGAACCCGGAGGGCCGGATGTCCGCCTCCAGTTCCTCCCGCGGCGCTTCCGCGAACGCCTTGGCATCTGGGTACTTACGAAAAAGCCCGGGTGTCAGCCGGTTGATGGTTTCGTCCGTCGACTGGGCCGACAGGATGGTCGCGATGAGCAGGTGCAGGGCGCTTTCATGCACCAGTGCGGTCGTCGTCTCTTCCCCGTATGTCTTCCGCAGCGCCGCCAGAATCTTCCCCGCTCGCCCCTTCCGCTCCTCCACCGACTCCGCGCCCCTTCCTCCCTTCGTCCCTCCGTCCCTCCGTCCCTTCGTCCCTTTCTTTTTGCTTTTTGCTTTTTGTTTTTTGTTTTCTTTTGTTCTCATCCGCGTCCCCTTGCCCGCGAGCGGGCCCGATGCAGCCGCTTCGGCAGGCGCCGACTCCACCCAGGTCCCATCAGCCGTATCCGTCCACCCCATCCCGTCTGTCCTGTCCATCGCGGCGATGCACGGTCATGGCCCGTTCCCCACCGATCGCACCGCCCTCCGTGTCACTGGCGCCCCCTTTTACGCTTTCCGTCCACCGTGTCCATCCCACCCCCCGGCGCGCCGGGGTCCAGTTCCCCGCCCGCCGCATCCCCCGTGCCAAGCCCCCTCCGAAACCGCCTCAAGCGGATCCCGGGGCGCCGGGCCAGCCAAGCGGCGCGAGCGATTGGAATCCCGCATCCTCCAAACCAGCAGGCACCCCATCGGGGCGCCACCGTGTGGCACTCCGCCGTTCCGGCATTTCCCCGCCATATCCGAGTTTTCGCATCTGTCCCGTCCCCCGTTCAACTCGCCCGCTCAGAGAAGCTTCCCTTTGTGCTCGAATGAGCGTCTGCGAGTGCGGCATCAAGCCCGGGCAGTTCGTCAGGCAACAGCAACTCAACCTGTTCACCGATCGCACCATCCGCCATAATCTCGGGGCGGATCCGCTTGCCCCGCTGCCGGCCTCCGGCGTCTTGCTCGGAGAGAGCAGAACTCGGGTCCAAGCCGCCAGAGGTGCGGGTGCCGCCTCGAGATGGGTTGGTCAATGAGCAGCATGGAGTGTCCAGCCGATTCGGCACACGACTCGCAGGTGAGAGCGAGGGTGATGATGCACAAGAAGGTCGCGGAAAAGCCATTCCGATGGAATCTGAACAAGCGAGAGCAGCTTGGGAGGCTGATTGCAGGGGAAGCGAGCGCCGCGTACCCGGAATTCCTCGACGACCTGCAAAGATGTTGTGCGCGGGTTCTTGCGCTTTGCGGTGATTCCGATCTCGTCTTCATCGGCCGGTCGCCGGAGAGCCTGTTCGACCATCTCAGCGGGCTTTTGAGCAGCACGTCCTGGAACGGCCGCTGCTGCCTGCTGAACGTTTCGTTGGCCCTCTGGCATGCGAGCCGTACGCTTGATGAGCGACGGATGGCAAGACATCCGGATCTGCGCCGCCATCTGGCCGCCGTAGGCTTGTCGCCGGACGAGATGCTGCAAAGACCTCGCCCGGTGGCCTTCGTGGATCTCGTGTATCAGGGCACCACGTTTGCTCGGCTCAACAACGTGTTGTGGACATGGTGGCGAGAAGCGCATGCAGATGAAGACGCCCTCCTCGACAAGCTGAGATTCATCGGTATCACGTGGTCCCAAAAAACCAGTCCCAAGACGTGGCGGTGGCAACAACACGCCTCGTGGACGCGACGCTATCGGGCCGGAGCGATCCGGAATGTGTCCATCCCCGGGCGGTTGTGGCATTACTTGGGCGATGAACAGGAGAAGGTCGCGTCGTCGAACCCGCCCTGGCGATGGGGAAGCGAGAAGGGGGCGCGTCCCCCCAGGGGTGAGAAGCATCAGAGGGCATTGCGCCGGGCCCTCAGCCTTTACGAGCAGGGGATGTCAAAAGAAGCCCGGCTGAGCTTCTGCAGATTCCTTGCGGCCCAACCGGCCTTGCACCACGCATGGTTCCGGGGCTTGGTCACGGAATTGAGGCGAAGCCCAAAGTGAAGTGACTGCCGTGGGAATGACCGAAGGCTGGGTGGCGCAGGGCGGTTGCCCGCCACAGGCTGCCTCAGACCCTCCGGCGGGGAGGCACGCAAGGGAAAACGCGGCGGAAGGCCAGCGACAATTGTCAACCAGGCGTGGTGGCAGAAACCGGTGGGGTGTGCGTGAACCATGCCAACCGGCTACCCGGTAGAGGCAAGAAACTGGAGACTGGAACGAATGGTCCGTGAGTCGGACCTCATACGGCTTCGTCGCCTCCTCGCTCGGGTTGCGGGCGCAACCCGCGCTGTGTTTCTGCGTCTCCCCCGTTCTGTCTGTCCAACAGGTCCTACCCGTCCAACGCCCAAGGCCCGTTCACGAGCCTTTGCCCGCGCCGCGGGCTCTCAGGCCGGCCGTTTACGGCTGGCTGATCGCATCCCCCAACGGCTGGCCTGCCCCCGTCTCCACCCACCCTTGCCCCAGCATCCGGCACAGGTCAATGAAATGCTCCTGGCTCGCCGCCCGCTCCGAAAGCTCCGCCCGAGCCCACTTCTGAACAAACTGAATAGGAGTCATCGTGTCGGCCATGGCGCCGGATTCTGCCCCAAAACTTCAGACGTGTCGAGACGGTCGGCCCGGCCCACGGACGTGTGAAGGATACCGGCCGTACAGGCAGCTCACCCGCTCCCGGCCACGCGAGATGCGGGGACCAGTGAATCCGAGCCACAAAAGCATGCGTGTCCGCCCCCAGGGCCTGCAGCCCCCATTCAGAAGGCCAAGCACCGGGCCGGCCACGCCGCAGCCTCCGGCGGGTGCGTTATGGTGTCACGTCAAAGTGAACGAGCCCGTACGCATCCTCGCACGAGTCGGCCGCCGGATCGAGCAGAGACAGGTAGACTTCCAGGT
>CAZBFW010000259.1:0-6137 GCA_964491135.1 uncultured Phycisphaeraceae bacterium
CAACACCCTATCCTACACTCTTTCCCTACACGACGCTCTTCCGATCTGTCCCCCAATGACACGGCAATCATGTCCACGCGCGGCACGAGCACTGAACGGACATTCACATCCGCCAGTCCCACCACCGCTTGAAGCATGTCGCTCTCCACCGAGTTGAGCACCTGGTGCCCGGCAGAGCTCTCGATAATGTCTCGCAGTTCTTCCGTGGAGACCGCCGGCGCGCGGGCCGCAGGAGGAAGCAGCAGCCGGGTGGCCGGTTCAACCAGGGCAGCGGCCAGCAGCCACCGGACGGGGGTGAGCACGAACTGCAGAACCTGGATGCCCGGGGCGACCAGCGGAGCCAGGCCCCGCGGGTGGGCCAAGGCAATGGACTTGGGCAGGATTTCTCCGAAGAGGATCACCGCCACCAGCGCTCCCGCGCCGGCCAACGATGCCAGAAGAGGAGACGAGAGTCCCAGCTCCTCTGCCATCAGAAACGAAACCGCGAAGATGCCGATGTTGACGGCGGTGTTCGTGATCAGCACGGTAAGCAGGAGGTGATGCGGGTGGTGCATGAGCAGAGCGGCCGTCCGCCGGAAACGACTGGAGGAGGCGGCGAACGTGTGCAGATCCTGCCGGGAAAGGCCGAACAGCGCCGTTTCCGACCCGGATACGGCAGCCGAGCAGGCCAGCAGCACCACAAGAAGAGCCCAGGTCATTCGGGGGATTGTAGCGAATCTGTCCCGTTCCGCCGACGGCCGGGCGCAGGGCGGAATCCGGGGCATGTTCGGCCGGGCCGGGGCGGCCCCCCGGGATCCCCTCGGTCCGCCCCAGTCTGTGCCGCAGGATCGCGCCCGGAGAGTGGGCTTTCGGCGGTCACGGACCGGAGTCTCCGGCCTGCACCTTCTGCAGGCTCGCTTCCACGCTCGAAAGCAAGGCCTGGTCCGCGGGATTGCGGCTTTCGGCGATCAGTTTCTTGGCCAGGGTCAGGGTGTCCGCCGCCGCCTCGAAGTTTCCCTTTCGACGGTAGACTTCCCCCAGATGCGCGCGGGCGGGGACGTATTGGTCGTCGCGCTGCACGGCGTCCGTCAGCGAGCCGATGGCGTCATCCAGATTGCCCAGGCCGGCCTGGATCCACCCCAGCGTGTCCATCGCGGCGGGCATGGCCGCCGGAGGGCTGACTTCGACCGCCCTTCGGGCATAGGGCAGGGCCTGCTGAGGCAGGTTGAGCTGCTCCGCCAGCAGATACGCGAGGTTGTTCAGTGAAACGAAGTCTTCGGGCAGGATGACAAGGGCCTCTTCATAAAACTTGCGGGCCGCTTCATAGTTCTTGATCGTCTCGTTGAGCATGGCGAGCTGCACGATGAACAGGCCTCGTTCCATCTCGGATTCGCTGGTGGCGACCAGCGACTCGGTGGCCGCAATTGCTTCTGCCGAACGATTCAAGCCCGCCAACAGCACCGCGTGAAGAATTCGGGCCGGCCTCTGGAGACGCTGGTCGGGAATCTCGCCCGCAAACGCCTCCACGGCGCCTGCCGCCGTCAGCGCCGACGCGGCATCGTTGGCGATCGGCGTCAGCTCGGAGATCGTCCGGACACCTGCCCTTTCCACGGCCAGGCAGAACGTGAGAACCGCCAGGTCCTTCTGTCCGTTCTGCGCCAGCATGGCGGCGTAGCGCGACATGATCATCGCATTGCGACGCAGCGGCGGCAGTTGGTTTTCGTAGAAGGCGATGCCGTCAGCCGCTTTTCGGAACTGCACAAACGCATCCATCAGAGCGATCACGAGCGTCGGATCGTAGTCGGACTTTTCACAAGCCTGGGTGAGCAGGCGGATGGCCTTGCCCGCGTCCTGTTGTTTGCCGGCCAGTTGCCCCCCCTGGTAAAGCCAGCGGGCGTCGTTCGGAGACACGGCGAGCTGTGCGGTAACGACTTTCTCGGCGTCGGCCAGGCGGTTGTGCTTCTCATAGAAGTTGACAAGCTGGATGGCCACGTTGGCCGCTCTCGGCTCGCGTTCGAGCACGGACTTCAGTTCCGATTCCGCCAGGTCTCCCCGGCCCGTCATTTCATACGCGCGGGCCAACAGAATGCGGGGGCGGAAGTTCTCGGCATCCGGAACGGCGGCCCGCAACTGTTCCAGGTCGGTGCAGGCTCGCTGCCACTGCCCCATGGCGCTGTACAACTGCGCCCGGCGAAAGAGGGTCCGCGGGTCACCCGGTCGCTGCTCCAGGTAACGGCCGAGGGTCGCCACGGCCTGCGCGGGGTCGCCGGAAGCGGACTCCAACTCGGCCCGCAGGGGCAGGCCGTCCAAGTCCTCCGGATAGCGGGCTGCGTAGCGGTCGAAGCGGAGGCGAGCTTCTTCACTCTTGCCCGAGCGCAGGAAGCACTCCACGATGATCCGGGAGAGGAGTGCCGCCTGCGGGGACCCGTCGTTCTCGGCGAGGGCGAGGGCCTTTTCATACCATTCAATGCATTTTTCCACGCGGCCCGTCTTGAGGAAGTACTCGCCGAGGGCGGCGCACACGGCCTGGTTGGCCTGGATGTCAGCCGCGGCCAGCATGGCGGCGTCGGCACGGGCCCGGTCCGCCAAGTTGAACAGATACGAGCCGATGCGCAACTGGTTGGACGCCTTTTCCGCGGGATCCTCCGTGCGATCCACCAGGTCCTGCAACAACTGGAGGCCGCGTTCGGCCCGTTCGGTCCGGCCGAAGTAGATGGCCGCGGCCTGGATGCTGCCTGCATCGAGGTCCGGCAGCCGCAGGGCCTCCTCGAACACCTCGTCGGCCTTCTCGCGGTTTCCCTGCTGGAAGTACAGACCGGCCAGGCGAACCAGGTTCTGGGAATCGTTCGGCGTCTGCCGGCGGATCTCCTCCCGGCGGGCGATGCCCTGCGCGGGATCGTCGCGTTCACGGACCAGCGTAACCCAACCTTGAACCGTGGCATCGCGAGGCAGCAGGTCGCGGCACTTCTCCACGTACTCAAGGAAGGCGGTCTCGTCGCCTCGCGACTGGGCAATCACGGCGAGCCCCTTCCACGCTCGGCCCTCCCGCGGGTTGCTCTGGGCGGCCTGCTGAAAGGCAATCTCCGCCTCCGAAACACGGTCCAGTCGCAGGCAGCTTTCTCCATAGAACAACTGAAGTTCAGAATTGGTGGGCATGCGCCCCAGGGCGGCCTTGAATTCCTGGGCCGCCTGCTCGAACATCTGCCTGGCTTCGTCCGTCTTCCTCTCGTCGCGAAGCACTTCTGCCTTTCGCAGGTACAGACGGCCCAGGAACGTCTTCCCTTCCGCCAGGTCCACATTGTGGTCGATGGCCGTCCCCACAATCTGCTCAGCCCGTGCGAGATCGTTCTCCACGAACGCCAGTTCCAGGCGGTACAGGAGAATCAGCTCCAGGACGCCCGGCGCCGCAGCCCGTGCAGACGGCGTGCTCTTGGCCAGAAACAGCTGCTGCGCCTCCAGCAGGTTTGTCTCGGCCTTGCGGGGCTCATCCAGTCTCAGGTAGAAGCGGCCAAGCTGAAGACTGCGATCGAACGCATCGGTTGCTTCCTTTTGGAGGCGTTCCAGGACGCGGGTCTCCAGGGCCGCCTTCCGCTGTTCGGGAGTCTTGGACTCGTCGAGTTTGTCCAGCGCCGTGTGCAGGTTCAACGAGTCCGGGTTGCTGGTCAGACCCTCCTCCAGCACGGCCACCGCCTCATCCTTGCGGCCCCGGTCGTGGAGAATGCCGGCCAGGGCAACCGGATAGGTCTCGTCTTCGGGGTCTGCCTGGATCTTCTCGCGCAGCATTTGTATGGCATCGTCGAACCGCTCGGCCAGAATTGCCTCCTGCAACCGCTGGCGGAACTCACGGTCCTGGATGCGGTCCGCGACCTCCGTGCCTCCTGCCTTCGCCACCGTGTGCATCAGCTCTTCGGCTTCGTCCTTGCGTCCCAGCTCGTTCAGAGCGTTCGCCCGCAGGTTCATCGCCTGAAGATCACTCGCGTCGCGCCGGAGGGCTTCGCGTGCGGCGGCTTCTGTGGCCGGCCATTCCTGCAGGCGAGTGAGGATCTGCGCGTACGTGGTCCACAGTGCCGCCGGAGCGGTCTGGACGATGTCCGGGCGGGCGAGGGCCTCCTCGATCGCCTTACGCGCAGATCCCAGCTCCCCCATTTGGGAGCGAAGCCGGGCGAGCCGAATCTTGTGCTGCCACGTGAATCTCGGGCCCCCCAGCGTGTCCACCTCTTCCGTCAGCCGAAGCGCCTCCCGCAAGTTGTTCTCGGCGATCGCGATGGTCGCCCGGGCCTCCAGCGTGCGGGCCTGGCCGCTGATCTCGTTCTCCGCCTCCGTCACCAGTTCACGAGCCTGGTCGAGCGCATCCTGACGCTCCAGAGAGGCGGCATCCAGCCGGCGGGCCAGTTCCACGCGCAGCTCCGTGGCCTGCAGCAACAGGTGATACCGCATCCCCTTTTGGGTCGAGCCTTTGCGCCCGACCCGAATGATGCCCCGGTCCAAACGCTTCTGGTTAACCTGGATCGCCTCCTCCAGTTTCCGGCGGGCCGCGTCGGCCTCATCCCGGGCCTCCGCGAGATTGCTCTCCCGTACGTAGATGCTGACCAGCCGGATGTACGGGTCGAATGCATCCGGATGGGCGGCGATGGCCTTCTCGTAGAGTTCCTTGGCCTCGGCAACGGCCTGCGCGTCCTCGGGCGTGTCGGGATCGGCCAGAGAACGTTCCCAATTCGCGAGGCTGACCGTGCCCAGCGCCGTCAGGCTGACGGCCTGTGCCTCCGGATCGTCGCCGGCGAGCTCGACCGCCCTTGTCAGGACGGCCCGGGCCTGCTCCGGTTCGTTCTTCTGAGGGTCCAGCAGGAACGACGCATACGCGATGCTCGACTCCACGGCGGTCATGCCGGGCTCGCTGTTCACTTCACAAAGGTTCTTGAACAGGGACTCCGCACCGGCCGCGTCTCCGGCCTCCAGCAAGCTCCGAGCCAGACGCGACGTGTACTGCACGTTCGACGGGTCGAGGGCGACGGATTCCTCCAGATACTTCCGGCCCAGGACGGCATCACCCTCTTGCTGCTGCTGACGCGCCAATTCAATCAGGGACACACCCAGGGCGTACGTTCCCAGGGCCCGGGCGGCGTCATGCGCCCCTTCCGCCGCCGGTTGAGCGGCATCCGATGCACCGTCCGTCTCGCCGGCCGCCATCCCCGTGCCGTCCGTCGCGGATAGCGCGTTCAACAAACCTTCCGCGTTCTTCTTGATCTCGAGGAGCCAACCGGGGTCGACGCCGGGCACCGCCGCGTACGGAACCAGCCACTCGACCAGCCTCTGCCAGCCTTCCACCAGGTTCACGTCATGGGTGACCGCCTCGTTCCAACTGCCGCGGGCCCGCTGGTCGTCACCGATCTCCTGGAAGCACTCCCCCACCCGAACCAGGTAAATCGGCTCACGCTTCGTGTTATAGGCGCGAATGTAGAACTTCCGCGCCGTGACCCAATCACCCTTCTCCGCCGCCTGCTCCGCCTGGTTCGCCAACTGCAGGGGGTTCGTCTCCTGGAGGCTGTACACCAGGGCCACGCCCGCCACCGTCATCACAATGAAACCGACACCCGTCAGCGCGACGATCAGGTTCTTGTTCAGTCGTTTTCGCTTGGCCATACTTCCGTTCCTGCCGTGGCGTAGGGACCGTCCTCAACAACTCCGTACCGCGAGAATCGCTCAGCCGCGGGAGGCCGCATCCTCCGCCGTCACAGGCGGGCGCGAGGCGGCTTCCCAGTCCGGCCAATGCTCCTGCTCCAGAACGGGCAGAAGGTGTTCAAACAGGCTGCGCGCGGCGTCCAGGGTCTCCTTCCGGCCGGGCGTCTCCCCCTGCGCGCCCGTGAAGCTCACCTCCACCTTGCTGAAGTAAGCATACCGATCGATCGGATTCGTCGTGCGCTGACGGACCCCGGTGCGCGACGCCGTGAAGACGCCGTTACAGTGAAACGTGTACACCACCGTCGGCTCCGCGCGGTTGAACACCGCGGACTTCACGAATGTGACCCACCGAACCGGCACGTCGGCCGCGCCCGGCGCCAGGGAGCCCACGGTCAGCGTCTCGTACCCCGCGTCCTTCCGGGTGTACCCGGCCCAGATCGGAAGAGCACACGTCTGAACTCCAGTCACGAGATTCCATC